>NZ_JAWPOL010000398.1:0-1042 GCF_033391095.1 Vibrio sp. Vb0667
CGTAAGCTTTTTGTTCAAGCTCTTCTAAACGGGCCGCGATTTCTACCGATTGAGCGCTCAGCTTCATGTCATCAATCAGAACACCAGTGCGCTCAATGCGAGACAAAACAGGGACTAGCGGCATTTCGATTTCTTCGTAAACCGATTTTAGCTTTTCATCTTGTTCGATGTTAGCAAACAGACGATTGTGCAAGCGAAGCGTGACGTCTGCATCTTCAGCTGCGTATGGCGATGCTTGCTCAAGCTCGATTTGGTTGAAGGTCAGTTGGTTTTTACCTTTACCCGCGATTTGTTCGAATGAAATGCAGCTGTGTTGTAGGAAACGAAGTGCCAAGCTGTCCATGTCGTGTTTGCCGCCTACGCTGTTGTAAACGTAAGACGCCAACATAGTGTCGTATTTGATGCCTTTCATCTCGATGCCGTAACGTGCCAGCACAGACGCATCGTATTTTAGGTTCTGACCGACTTTCGCTTGAGCGTCGTCTTCAAGAATTGGTTTCAGCTGCTCCAGAACCCAATCGCGATCCAGTTGCTCTGGCGCATCCAAATAATCGTGTGCGACAGGGACATAAGCCGCAATACCTTCATCGATAGCAAATGACAAACCGACGAGGTTCGCCACCATGTAATCAAGGCTGTCCGTTTCGGTATCAAAGGCAAACAGCTCTGCCGCTTTGAGTTTTTCTAGCCACGCATTGAAAGAAGCTTCGTCCAAAATGGTTTCGTACTGACTGCGATCAATCGTTACCGCTGAGGTTTCCATTTCAGCATGCGAAGAAGAAGATGATGCTTGCGCAGAGCCTGCAAGTTCAACCGCTTCGACAGTGCCTGAGCCGCCTTCAAGCAATTCGTTCAGCCAAGACTTAAACGTCAACTGACCATACAGTTTGATCAATTCGTCTTTGTTTGGCTCTGCTTTCAGTAGCGACTCTGGTGTTTCTTCCAGTTCCACATCCAGCTTGATGGTAGCCAGCTCATAAGACAGCATAGCGTTGTCTTTGTTGTCGACCAGCTTCTTCGCCATGGTTTTCGAACCGCGGAA
>NZ_JAWPOL010000399.1:0-1042 GCF_033391095.1 Vibrio sp. Vb0667
TTAATTCCATTAACTATTCAAAAAGAGCTGTTTAAAATAACGGCCAATTAACAGAAAACGTCAATAGGTTATCAATGAAATTCAGTGCTGTGATTCTTGCAGCGGGTAAAGGTACCCGTATGCACTCAAATATGCCTAAAGTGCTACACACTTTGGCAGGGAAGCCAATGGTTAAACATGTTATCGATACTTGTACTGGCCTTGGCGCACAAAACATTCACCTAGTCTTTGGTCACGGTGGTGATCAAATGCAAACCACACTTGCAGATGAGACTGTCAACTGGGTACTTCAAGCGGATCAGCTTGGTACTGGCCACGCGGTGGATCAGGCTTCTCCACGTTTCGAAGACGATGAAAAGATCCTAGTTCTTTATGGTGATGTTCCACTGATTTCTCCTGAAACCATTGAAAACCTACTTGATGCACAACCAACAGGTGGCATCGCGTTACTTACTGTAATGCTCGATAACCCGACCGGTTACGGACGTATCATTCGTAAAAATGGTCCAGTGGTTGCTATCGTTGAGCAAAAAGACGCAAGCGAAGAACAAAAGCAAATTAAAGAGATTAACACTGGCGTAATGGTTGCGACTGGTGGAGATCTGAAGCGTTGGTTGTCAGGCTTAAACAACAACAATGCTCAAGGTGAGTATTACCTAACAGACGTTATTGCTGCTGCGCACGACGAAGGGCGTGCCGTTGAAGCGGTTCACCCAGTGAATGCCATTGAAGTAGAAGGTGTTAATGATCGCGCTCAACTTGCTCGTCTAGAGCGCGCGTTCCAATCGATGCAAGCACAAAAACTACTTGAACAAGGTGTGATGCTACGTGACCCTGCGCGTTTTGACTTACGCGGTGAGCTTCAGTGCGGTATGGATTGTGAAATCGATGCAAACGTGATCATTGAAGGTAACGTATCGCTGGGTGATAACGTCATTATCGGCACTGGTTGTGTTCTGAAAGATTGTGAAATCGACGATAATACTATCGTTCGTCCTTACAGTGTGATTGAAGGCGCAACCGTTGGTGAAGAGTGTACCGT
>NZ_JAWPOL010000400.1:0-1042 GCF_033391095.1 Vibrio sp. Vb0667
TTCGGTTTGATTCTCGCGATTGGTATCGTGGTGGATGACGCGATTCTGGTTATCGAAAACGTTGATACCACGATGGCGAAAGATCCAACCATTTCACCTCGTAAAGCAACGTTGCTAGCGATGAAAGAGGTGACTGGGCCAATCATTACCTCAACGTTGGTTCTGTTGGCGGTATTCCTACCTGTTGCGATGCTTCCGGGTATTACTGGCATCATGTATCGTCAGTTCGCATTGACGATCTGTATTTCGGTTGTGATTTCGTCAATCAACGCGCTAACGCTGTCACCGGCTCTTTGTTCATTGGTATTAAAACAAGGTGGCGGCAACACGGCTAACTGGTTCCAAGCATTCAACCGTGGTCTAGAGCGTGTTACTACGCGTTACGGCCAAGTTGCAGGCTTCCTTGTTAAGAAATCTCTGTTATTGGTTACGTTCTTCATCGTTGCGGTTGCTGCGGTGTCTTTCTTCGCGAAGACGACGTCAACGGCATTCGTTCCTCAAGAAGATAAAGGTATTTTGCTGGTCAACGTTCAGTTGCCTGACTCTGCTTCTCTGTCTCGTACAGAAGAGGTGACGAGCGACTTGATGAAAATGATCGAGGAAGAACCCGGTGTAGATGGCGTAACGGTTGCAAACGGCTTTTCGTTTATGACTGGTGCTGCGGCGTCAAACGGTGCTTCGCTGTTCATCAAGTTGCATGATTGGGAAACGCGTAACTCGCTAGGAGGTGAACATTCTGCCAACGCGATAGCAGCTCGCATCAATGGTCGAGCAGCGATGGAATTACCTCAAGCTGTCGTGTTTGCGATGGGGCCGCCTGCCGTTCCGGGTATGGGCGCTGCTTCCGGTTTTGAATTTGTATTGGAAGATACGCTAGGTCGTAGCCGCACTGACTTGTCGATGGTGATGGGGGAGATGATTCAGGCAGCAAACCAAGCTCCTGAGATTGCGTACACCTTTAGTACATTCCGCGCAAACGTACCGCATTACTATGTGGATATTGACCGCGAGAAAGCGCAACAACTTGGCATTTCGCTGTCGT
>NZ_JAWPOL010000401.1:0-1041 GCF_033391095.1 Vibrio sp. Vb0667
CTCATTCTGATCATTCACTCACTGCTCATCCAAGGCCCTCTACGCCGTTCTATCGAGGAAGGCTCACGTCTAGCTTCTCAAAAATACGCCAACCTGATTGAGAGCTTGGCAGGCTTAGAAACGGTGAAAATGTTGAGTGCTCAAAGCCAGTTCCAATACCGCTGGGAAGAAGCGGTAGCGCACATGGCAAACTGGAACATCAAGAGCCGTCGCATTACCGACAGCATCCAAAACGCAGCGGGTTTCGTGCAGCAAAGTAGTAACGTCGGAATGATCATCTTAGGCGTTTACTTGATTGCAGAAGGTGACTTAACCATGGGTGGTTTGATTGCCGCAACCATGCTAAGTGGTCGTGCGATTGGGCCTTTGGTTCAGCTATCGCTACTTTCAACGCGTTATAACCAAGCCAAATCGTCGATGACCATCATCAATCAAGTGATGGAAATGCCGGACGAGCAAGAAGAAGGCAAACGCTACATTCACCGCCCTATTGTACAAGGTAAGATTGAGCTAGAACGCGTTACCTTTCACTACCCAGACTCACCAGTCGCGTCAATTCGAGATTTGAGTTTGACGATCAATCCTGGCGAGAAAGTGGCGATTATCGGCCGTATCGGTTCGGGTAAAACCACGTTAGAGCGTCTCATCATGGGCTTATACCAACCGACAGAAGGTCATGTTCGCATTGATGACACCGACATCGCGCAGCTTCACCATGTCGATATTCGCCGCAATATCGGGTGTGTAGCGCAAGATTCCAATCTGTTCTTTGGCTCCATCCGCGACAACATCACGTTAGGCCGTCCATTAACCGATGACCGTGACGTGCTGGATGCAGCCAATCGTGCGGGTGTGACCGCCTTTACGCAATCGGATCCAGCAGGTTTGGAGCGTCAGGTTGGTGAAGGGGGCGCAATGCTTTCTGGAGGTCAACGTCAGGCGGTGACGAGTGCTCGCGCGTTCCTTGGACGTCCTCCGGTACTCTTGATGGATGAACCAACCAGTGCAATGGACAACCGCTCAGAAATGCACATCAAGCAT
>NZ_JAWPOL010000402.1:0-1040 GCF_033391095.1 Vibrio sp. Vb0667
TTTATCCAAAAACAAAATATGGTGGTTGATACTCATGCCGAGCACCACCTGATCCTCCGCAGCTTGAAACGCAAACGCGCGAATATTCAGCGAGTCCTCACTCCATTCGATGGCGCAGACCTGAGGTGAGCTAATGCTGTAGGCTCGGTTCTGAGGAATCGTCAGGCTCGAATTCTGATAGACGTTCTGCTTGCCTTCAAACACCCACATGTAGAGCGTGCTGTTATTCGCTTGCTTGAACACATCCTCTGGCGAGCGTTTTAACTCGTTCTCAATGGCATTGAACTTACTGGAAATATAGCTGAAATCTTGCGAATAAAAGTGGCGCTCAATGGCGTACTGTAGGATGAAAGCCAAAGAAAAATAGGTCACAAACGTCATGCTAACAAACATCAGCACGAGCTTGTTTTTCATGGAAAAAGGCAGCGAGAACTTAGGCATCGCAACTCTCTTCGAGTTTGTAGCCCATCCCTCTGACAGTGTGAATCAGTGGTTTATCGAACGGTTTGTCCACTTTGCTACGCAGACGTTTGACCGCCACATCAATCACATTGGTATCGCTGTCAAAGTTCATATCCCACACTAACGACGCAATGGTGGTACGTGAAAGCACTTGGCCAGTTTTGCGCATCAACAACTCAAGCAGGGCATATTCTTTGGCGGTAAGCGACATCGACTGCCCCGCGCGCGTGGCAACGCGTTTGATCATATCAAGTTCTAAATCTGCCACACGTAATGTTTGCGGCGATGCGACCACTTGCGCGGCAATATGATGACGAAATACGTTTTGAACACGCGCCAGTAGCTCTGCAAACGCGTAAGGTTTTACCACATAGTCATTGGCACCCAGCTCAAAACCGCGCACGCGATCTTCCACTTGCTCCTTCGCTGTCAGCATGATCACTGGAGTGTGAATCCCACTACTGCGCAATGTGTTAAGCACCTGCCAACCATCGAGTTTAGGCAACATAATGTCGAGGAGGATTAAGTCATATTCTTCACTGGTAGCGTGATAAAGCCCATCGACCCCATCATGCACT
>NZ_JAWPOL010000403.1:0-1038 GCF_033391095.1 Vibrio sp. Vb0667
GTTAGTATGGCCGAGACCAATACCATCGTGCCTGCAAAAATTCGTACTGCATTTTCTAACGTCATAACTCTTCTCCTTCGTACTCTCAAACTGAGAACGCCATCCTTTGATGTTCATCACTATAATTAACTAAATTAGAAATGTCTAATGTTAATTTATCTAAATTCACAATTGCTAATTTAGTGTTGACTAAAGATATTGTTTTAGTAATATCTAATTTAGTTTTTAATGTAGAGGTGAGTCATGAGCTATACAGATATGGATGTAGCAGCAATGAAAGGCAATGCCAATGAAGCTGCTGATCTCCTAAAAGTAATGGCACATCCGGAAAGGCTAATGGTGTTGTGCCAACTGACCCAAGGTGAAGTTGGTGTTGGGGAACTGCAAAAGAACTCGTTCCTTAGCCAATCCGCCTTTTCACAGCACTTAACGGTGCTTCGCAAGCACAAATTGATCACGGCTCGTAAGGCATCACAGCAAGTGTTTTATTCGTTGTCAGAACCGAGAGTTGAGTCATTAATTAAAGCGCTTCATGGCGTTTTCTGTAACTAATTCGTAGCTAAGATTTTAGAGGTAAATAATGTTAAACGTTATTCCATGGGAATCGTTGTTTGGTGGCATTTTGTTAGGGATCTCCGCCACTATATTGTTGTTGGTTAACGGTAAAATTGCCGGAATAAGTGGAATTATGAATGGCATTATGTCACCGAAAAAAGGCGATTATTCGTGGCGATTGCTTTTTGCGGTTGGAATGATAGCTGGTGGCTTGATTAGCGTTCTGATGTTGGGCGTTGCGGTTCCTAGTACCGCGAACCTTTCTTTAGGGATGGTGATTGCCGCTGGTTTATTGGTAGGAATCGGGACCAGACTGGGTAACGGATGTACTAGCGGACACGGCATTTGTGGCATGGGCCGTTTGTCTAAGCGCTCTATTGTGGCGACCTGTGTATTTATGGCCGTCGCTGGCCTAACGGTATTCGTTCGACTTCACCTAGTTTAAGAGAGATTCCATGAACAAGACTATTTTTCGGTTTTCTG
>NZ_JAWPOL010000404.1:0-1038 GCF_033391095.1 Vibrio sp. Vb0667
ACTGACCGAATCTAACGCTGTCATAAAGTCTTGTGTCTCACCAAGCACCATTGTGTACGCAGTAGAAAGGTCGACAGCATTCTCGTTAGTATCATTTTTGTAAATGGTATTTAGCGTGTTCGCGCCAGTAGCAAAACCTGTCGCAGTAACACCTTTAACAGCCGCTAACGTGTCACCTACAGATTGAGTGCTGAACCATGATGAGTAGACAATATCAGCTGGGTTGACTTGCGCTAGACCAAAAATGCCTTCGACAGCTTCTGTTACCGCTTGTACGGATGCAAGATCGCCTGATTCGTACTTAACTTGTTTGCTCTTTGCCACCGCGTAGCTTGAAGAGGTGCCAATAGGCTCGCCATTAACGTCAGTTACGTCTTGTGTGACTGCGAAAATGTATTCGCTAGATTCATCAAGAGAATCGGCAAACTGAACATAAAGAGATTTACCATTGGCTTGAACAACGTAATCTTGGTTCTGAACAAGGACTTTTGAAATCGGGTTAGTTTTTCCGTCCCATTCCGTCAAACGCTGGTTGATTTTGATAACTTTAACGCCAGAAGCCAACATGCCAGGAGCGAAGCCATCGCCGTTAAAGTTCAAAACGATAGGCATAGACGTTGACCAACCGTCCATTGTGTTCATTGATGCGCGTGGATTAGTAAGGGCATCATCACCGTTAGTTGGCAGACCAAGCGTACCATCTGACGTATCCATAAGTAGGTAAGAAGGGGCAGGTACGTCTGCGTTTGCACCTTGGATAGTAAAGCTAATTGAAGTGCCACGATCTAGCAATGCTTGAACTTCCGATTCAAACGTTACTTTATCTGTTGTGCCTGAGCTTGATGTGTTGTCGCCACAACCTGCAAGTAGGATCGCAGAACAAAGCAGTGATAGTTTAAACGTATGTTTCATTGGGTTACTCCGAGAATCCTATTATTTGAAGGTGTAGTTCATCTGTACTGCACTGATGTATGCCGTACCTTCTGAATCAAACTTAATTTCTTGACCTGCTGCGTTAGTCTCAGTGAAAGAGCCCGA
>NZ_JAWPOL010000405.1:0-1038 GCF_033391095.1 Vibrio sp. Vb0667
TCAGTTTTCTAGTGTACTCACTTTTTGGGTGATGGAAAATCTCTTGTGCGCTTCCTTGCTCCATCACTTCTCCTTTTTGCATCACTAATACGCGATCAGAAAGCGCCTTAACCACTGATAAATCATGGCTTATGAACAAATAACCGATATTGTGTTTTTTCTGCAAGTCTTTGAGAAGATCGATGACAGTGAGTTGCACTGAGCGATCTAAGGCTGAGGTCGGCTCATCAAGCAAGATAAACGACGGTTCCAAAATCAAGGCTCGTGCAATCGCAATACGTTGACGTTGCCCACCGGAAAATTCGTGCGGATAGCGGTTTATAGATGCGGGATCCAAACGTACTTCGCGCAGAACATCACGCGCTTTTTGCATGCGTTCTTTCTTGTTTAAATATGGCCGGTGGACGGTTAACCCTTCAGTGATGATTTCCCCGATGGTCATACGTGGTGAAAGCGAACCGTATGGATCTTGGAACACCATTTGTACGTCTTTTTTCAGATCGAACCGCTCTTTGTCGCTGAGTGAGGCCATGTTTTGACCTTTAAACTCAATTTTTCCGGTAGACGGTAGCAAACCGATCAACGCACGCCCTAACGTGGATTTACCCGAACCGGATTCCCCAACAATGCCTAGTGTTTCGCCCTGTTTTAGTTGTAACGAGATGCCTTTTACCGCTTCGAAGTACTCGTTTTTGCTTGGGATAAAGTGAGGCGTCACCAAAAACTTCACACGAATGTCTTCAGCGTTGAGCAATTCCGACGCTTTCTCATCAACGGAGGTTTTGCTTCCTTTCGGAATCGAGTTAATCAGCATTTTGGTGTATTCATGCTGAGGTTCAGAAAACAAGTGCTCAGTGATGCCTTCTTCAACGACCTCACCTTTGCACATCACCAACACACGATCGGCAAAGTGTTTCACCACGCCTAGGTCATGGGTGATAAATAAAATAGCCATCCCCATTTTTACTTGAATCTCTTTAATCAGCAGCAGCACTTCCGCCTGAACGGTAACGTCAAGCGCGGTTGTCGGCTCATCGG
>NZ_JAWPOL010000406.1:0-1036 GCF_033391095.1 Vibrio sp. Vb0667
TAGTAAACAAGGATCAAGGTGCACCACTTTCGCAACGTATTCGTGGCGTACGTCGTAACCTCTCAGAACAGGTAGGTTTTCTTCTACCCGAAGTTCGCATTCGCGATAACCTAAGCCTAAAACCGAACCAATACACCATTTCTCTTAATGGCGAAGTGATTGAGCAGGGCTTCATCGAACCAGAGCGTTTAATGGCGATTGCCGTTGGCGACACCTACGGTGAAATCGATGGCATTCTAGGGAGCGATCCTGCTTACCAACTTCCTGCGGTTTGGATTGAACACCAAGACAAGGCGAAAGCGCTCAACATGGGTTACCAAGTCGTGGATGACGGTACCGTGATCGCAACGCACATCAGCAAAATCATGAAAACCAGCCTTGCAGAATTGTTTACACACGATGATGTAGAAGCGATGACGCAGCGCTTAACCCAACAAGCGCCGAAGTTGGCAGAAGCCTTAGCCGCTGCACTTAACCCAGCTCAACAGCTCAAAGTGTACCGCCAGCTATTGCTTGATCAGGTGCCACTAAAAGACATCCGAACCATTGCGAATACCATGCTGGAGTCTTCAGAAAACACGAAAGACCCGATTTTGTTAGCTGCTGATGTTCGCTGCGCACTAAAACGCACGCTGGTTAACTTAATTGCAGGGCAAAAACCTGAGCTCAATGTTTACGCTTTATCGGATGAATTGGAGCAAATGCTACTGACGTCGCTGCAACAAGCACAAGCTTCAGGTACAGTGGTTCTCGATAGTTTCCCAATCGAACCGAATATTCTTGGTCAGTTCCAACAAAACTTACCTTTGATTCGACAACAACTTAAGCAGCAAGGCTTACCGCCAATACTACTTGTAATGCCGCAATTACGCCCACTACTGGCGCGTTATGCGCGTACTTTCACTCAAGGATTGGCTGTGCTGTCTTACAACGAAATTCCAGAAAACAAACAGATCAATGTGGTAGGAAACCTTGGTTAATCTTATTTCAACACACGCGATATACGAATATCTTTGTAGTCTCGCGGTACAACACA
>NZ_JAWPOL010000407.1:0-1035 GCF_033391095.1 Vibrio sp. Vb0667
CATGGTCCTATTTCCCATATCAATTCAACAACAATGGGAGTAAACAAGTGAAAAAGTGGCTTGTTGCATTTGCTTCTCTATTGATTTTGGCTGGTTGTGAACAGCCTGCTGATCAAATTCATCTAAGCGGTCCTACAATGGGGACTTCTTACAACATTAAATACATTGAGCAAGACGGCATTCCGACGCCGAAGGCTCTGCAAACGGAAATCGATCGCCTGCTTGAAGAAGTCAACGATCAAATGTCGACTTACCGTGAAGACTCAGAGCTGAGTCGTTTTAACCAGCATCAAACAAGTGAGCCTTTCGAAGTGTCAGCGCAAACGGCAACCGTAGTAAAAGAAGCGGTTCGTCTCAATGGTCTAACTTTAGGTGCGCTCGATGTAACGGTTGGTCCTCTGGTTAACCTTTGGGGCTTTGGCCCAGAAGCTCGCCCTGACGTAGTGCCTTCTGATGAAGAGTTAGCGGCTCGTAAGGCAAACACTGGGATTCACCACCTGACCGTTGATGGCAATAAACTGTCAAAGGACATTCCTAATTTGTATGTTGATCTGTCAACGATTGCAAAAGGTTGGGGGGTTGATGTGGTTGCTGATTACCTACAATCGGTAGGGATCAAAAACTACATGGTCGAAGTTGGTGGCGAAATGCGTTTGAAAGGTATCAACCGAGAAGGTGTGCCATGGCGAATCGCGATTGAGAAACCAACGGTTGATGAGCGATCTATTCAAGAGATCATCGAACCAGGTGACATGGCAATTGCAACAAGTGGTGCCTACCGTAATTACTTTGAGAGCAATGGTGTGCGATACTCTCACATTATCAATCCGCAAACAGGCAAACCAATTCATCATAAAGTGGTGTCTGTGACAGTATTGGACAAATCGTCGATGACTGCTGACGGTCTAGCAACGGGTCTTATGGTGCTAGGCGAAGAAAAAGGCATGGAAATCGCGAACGAAAATAACATTCCTGTTTTCATGATTGTGAAAACGGAAGATGGTTTTAAAGAGTTGGCTTCGGAAGCATACAAGC
>NZ_JAWPOL010000040.1:0-31148 GCF_033391095.1 Vibrio sp. Vb0667
GCCGCCAGCGTTCAATCTGAGCCATGATCAAACTCTTCAATTTAAGATTTTGTTCGGCTCAATGAATACTGAACATTACATAAGTAATGTTTGAATTGACTGTGCTGAGTCTTTCGACTCAATGGTCACTTCGTATCATTGAAACCTAATTTGATACCGAGGTATCTAATTGGATCATCATCAACGAGTGCCCACACAGATTGATAGGTCTATATTATTAAAGAGCTTGCTTCGTAAGCTTTGCTACCGAAGCGGAGGCGTATTCTAAGGAATTAATTCTTAGTGTCAAACACTTTTTCAAATTAATTTTTAGAAGCTTTTCTTTCACCTCATTGCCAACTGCTTTTGCGTTTCCGCTTTGCCCTGACAACGGAGGCGCATTATAGGGAGATGATTTTTCTTGGCAACCCTTTTTTAGAAAAAAACTTTAAAAAAAACGTCGAGTGATGAAATCTCACTCAAACGCTTATTTTTAACACTTAGTTGTTAACTTAACGTAGCAAATAGGCAATCAATATGTGTCAATCCAAGACTCTTCAAAGCTTGTGATATCAAGATCCAGTGACTTCGCCGCTTCGATTTGCTCAATTGCCTCTAATTCTTTATTTACACTGCTCATCGTTAATGTGTTGTTGTCTAACTCAAACACCTGACTTTGAGTCGTATAGTAGAACTTAAGTATCGTCAGCGCTTTTACATCGCCATTGTTCGCGGCTGCTTTAATGCTTTTTAGTTTACGAAAGATCTTGTTGTGCAGCTGCTTGAGTTTCCAAACGTACAGCACTTCTTCCATGTATGGTCGAGTTTTAATTTGATTCAATAAAGAGAGGGAAGTTGCAACTGCGAGAACGACACCAATCAAATTCCAATGGAAATTGCCCGTTGATTGTTCTGGTACGACTTCAGTGTTGCCAAACAAAACAATCAACAAGGTACTAAAGGCAAGAGAGGAGATGGCGAGCAACGCAACAAAACCGCCAATCACAAGGTTTACTTTCTTTTTATAAATGTCTTTATTTATCTGTTTGATTTCCATATACCACTCCTAACAGGGTTGCCTCCTATTCTAACCAGCACACCCAGCTCCACAATCGAAGCTTTGTAAGTAAGTTCACATTTGCTATTAAACTCGCATCCCTTCCCTGCTTGGGTATATACTTCCGCGCATTCACTCTTCCTATATAGAGGCTAAATTCATGCGCTCTTTTGTTTTACGAGCTCGCGCGGCGCCAACCACCAGCAAAGCACTGTTAGAAGGTGTTGGTAATGAAGCGCATACAGAGATTCTTGCTCATACCATGATGAACACTATGTTCGTTGCTCAATCACACCGTGAAGATGTGGTTGTTCACCTGGTTTTGGAAAGCACAAAAGATTTCTCACGCACCATTACTATTCGCTCCAACGACATCACCAACATTGGCGGCTTCCATGAGTCAACTTTGATTGCAGCAGTGGCTCGCGCTTTGGATGCTTCGGTTGGTATGGGTAAAGAGCAACTTCGTGAAGTCGAACCTGGTATCACCGTTCGTACCGTCAGTTTTGAACGCCTAGTGCAAGAACTGGCAGAAGATCACCAACTATATATGTTGGATAAAAAAGGCGAATTTGTTCGTGATGCAGAAATCGGTGGAAACCCATGTTTCTTGCTAACTGACCATATTCCGATGCCGAAGAAGTCTTTTAACAGCTTGAAGCGCCTTGGCACAGAGAAAATCAGCTTAGGTCCTAAGATGCTTTTCGCTTCTCAGTGTGTGGTATTGATCCACAATGAGTTGGACATTCGCGAATTTTAATTCTCGCGAGTTAATCATTCGATAAAAGAAAGAGGACTCCATTGAGTCCTCTTTTTGTTTCTATAGTAATGCTAAGTTTACTTACCACCAATGCTCAAACGAGCAAAACGAACGTCTGGCGAGAAGAAAGTTCGGCTATCGTTAATTAGCTGAGTATCACCCACTGCCTCAACTTCTTGCAGCATCTTGTAGAAGTTACCCGCTACAGTGATACCACGCACTGGTTGAACGCGCTCACCATCACGGCACAAGAAGCCACTCGCACCAAATGAGAAATCACCACTCACTGCATCCGCCCCAGAATGGACACCTTGAAGTTCGACTAACTCTAGGTACTCACCCGCTTTTACTTCTGACGCACTGCTGTTACCTGTCGCAATCACTTTGTGATTTGCTGATACGTCTAGGCTCGATTTTGCACCACGAGCAGCACTTGCTGTCGAGACTGCGCCCAAGTAACTTGCGGTCTGGCTGTTGTGTAGCAAGGTTTTCAACTCACCATTAGCAATCATCACATTGTCTTGAGTAGCAAAGCCTTCACTATCAAAACTTGCGATTGCCATACCATTTGGCATGTAAGCCGTATCAGTAAAGGTAATTAAATCACTCGCAACACGTTGACCAAGCTTGTCACCCAGTGGCGTAATGCCTTTCATCGCGCTTACGCCAGAGAAAGCACTGCCGAAAGCACCGAATAAACTTGCTAGCGCATTGATGTGGAAGATAGCAGGGTAGTTACCCGTCGCAACCGGTGCGCCTTCAAGAAGATCGCGAGCAAGGTTGTAGCCACCCTCGATACAGTAAGCTGGATTCAACTCATCAAAACGGCGACCCAGTGACATTCTACCCGCCATTGACTGTTTGCCGTCTTTTTCAAACAAGGTATACGCGTAACAAGTGAACGAGCGCTCGAAGTGTTGACACAATGTGCCTTGAGTATTGGCAATGATCAGTTGTGTTTCGCCATCGCTGTAACCATTGTAAGGTGCGCTAGAGGCGTGAGGCAGAGCCACTACGCCTTGCTCAAGAGCGAGAGACAGTTCGATTTTTTCGTCAACAGAAGTTGTATCTTCTTGCGCAATCTCAGCAACATCAGTCGCGATTTGACTGTTCACGCAACTAATCGTCTGATGTTCATCTTGCTTGGAAAAGCGAGCGCTTTGCAGTGCGTTGGTCAGCATCAAATCCAAGCTTGGTTGCTCTAACGACTCAGAATAGCTTGTTGCAACACGCGCATCTTTCACAACACGAACACCCAGAACTTGGCTTGAGCTTACTTTGTACTCATCCAGCTTTCCTTGGTTCGCTTTCAAAGAAAAGCTACTGTTACGGTTTACAATGACGTCCGCTTCTGCACCTTGGCGTTTTGCTTCTGATAGGACGTAATCAACCGCATTAAGAAGTTGTTGTTCTTGGCTCATTAGTTACCGCCTCCTACCAGAATGTTATCTACTTTCAGCGTTGGCTGACCGACAGTTGTTGGTACTGAACCACTCACGGAACCACACATGCCCGGCGCAAGCGCCATGTCTTTGCCGACCATGCTGATTTCTTTCAACACTTTTGGACCCGTGCTGATCAGCGTTGCTGTTTTCAGAGGCTTGGTGATTTTGCCATTTTCAATGAGGTAGGCTTCACGAACAGCAAAGTTAAACTCCCCCGTACCCGGTTGAACAGAGCCACCGCCCATCTTCTTCGCATAGATACCACGTTCGATGCCTGCCAGCATGTCATTAAGTGAATGCTCGCCCTCTTCGATAAAGGTGTTACGCATGCGCGAGGTTGGTGCGAACTTGTAGTTTTGACGACGACCAGAACCCGTAGGCTCATAACCTGTCTTCATGCCACCCATTTTATCGACCATGAAGCTGGTTAGCTTACCGTCTTTGATCAGTTGAGTGCGCTGAGTCTTCATACCTTCATCATCAATGTGAATCGAGCCCCATTCGTTGGTCATGGTGCCATCATCGACTGCATTCACTGCGGTGTGAGCAACCATTTCGCCCATCTTGTCGTGGAAGACTGATGCTTTCTTCGCAACTGAAGTGGTTTCTAGCAAGTGACCACATGCTTCATGGAAGATAACGCCGCCAAAGCCGTTACCAATCACCACCGGCATTTCACCCGATGGACAAGCATCCGCGCCAAGTTTTACTAACGCTTGCTGCGCGATAGTTTGACCTAGCTCTTTGGCATCAAGCTGTTCACTGAATTCCCAACCAGCAAGAGCGCCAGGACCTTCCATACCAGAAGACTGCTCATTACCTTTTTGCGCGACAGTGTTACCAGCAACACGAATGTAGTGGCGAGTATCGTCAACGTGTAGACCTTCTGAGTTGAAGATAGACACTTGTTGCTCGCGCTGAAGAACGCTGCCAATAAACTGGCTGATATGCTCACTCTCAGCACGTGCGGCTTGGTCAACTTTCAATAGAAACGCGATTTTTGAATCTAGGTTAGCATCCTTACTTAGCGACATGCGGCAACCATGTTGGATTGGGTAGCGGTTCAAATTCAAAGAACCCGCTGACGCGATTTGCTCACGCTTGTCTTTTGCAGCAAGCAGCGAGGTTACGCGCTTTAGTTCGGCTTCATCTGTGCTGTTGGTGTAACCGTAAAGCACCTTATGACCGAAAAAAAGACGAATACCGATACCAAAATCGATACCCGAGTTAACCTTATCCACTTCACCAGATGCGATCTGGACAGTGTTGGTTTGGTGATGTTCAACGAATAGTTCAGCGAAATCAGCCCCCAAAAAGAGTGCATGATCGATCACTGACTTCGCTGTTACAGAATTAAGCATGAAGTCTCCTTGCTCGATGATCGTCTTAGCCTTCCTAATTAACTGTGAAAAAGTTCAACAAAGTTAAATTGGCAACACGTTAAATTTTAACAGTTTTTTAACCTTGTTTTGTGCTAATCCTTGCTTAACGAGACCACGATTATTTATTAAATATTCCAGGTTCTGCTCATTCACCAGAGCGTTGCACTAGTAAATTCCACCCAGCAAACCATTTAGGTGCTTACTTTATCACTCACCTCGCATAATTGAATACTCATTATAATTACGCTCAAAAAACGTATCCCTTCCGCAATGGTCCTGCTATCATCCGAACGAAATAGTCGGGGGGCCACACGACAAGTGTTGGCTGAGATCGAAATTCGAGACCCGTTGAACCTGATTCAGTTAGCACTGACGTAGGGAACTATGCACACTTTGCCTTTCGTCGCCCCTCTTAGGTAAGCGATAGCGATCGAAAAATCGATCTATCTGCAACGGTCAAAGTCAGTTCCTATACGTCTTGTAGTAGGAGCGACCATGACGCAGCAATCACAACCTCATTCACATCACACGCCAGCCTTGCCTACCCCTATCGTATTGACCATCGCGGGCTCAGACAGTGGTGGCGGTGCAGGTATTCAAGCCGACATCAAAGCGATGTCCGCAACCGGCAGTTTTGCTTGCTCGGTAATCACGGCGATTACTTCGCAAAATACCCAAGGCGTTTCTGCGATTTTCCCCATTCCTCTCGACCATGTAGAGAGCCAACTTGATGCAGTATTTACCGACCTCAACATCGTTGCAGTCAAAGTGGGCATGCTGGCAGATTCCAACATCATCAAAGTCGTTGCAGACAAAATTAAACAATACCAGCCAAAACACCTCGTGATTGACCCTGTGATGGTGGCCACCAGCGGCGATCTATTACTGGAACAGTCGGCAATCAGCACTTTAAAAGAAGAATTGATTCCGCTCGCAGACATCATTACCCCTAACCTACCCGAAGGCGCAGCATTGACGGGTAAGCCAATGCCTCAATCAGAATCTGAAATGAACGATATGATTACCGACCTTCGTGCGCTTGGAGCCAAAGCTATTCTGCTCAAAGGAGGTCACCTTGAAGAAAATGAAAACAGCAACGATCTGCTTATCATGCAAGACAGTGCCGAGTTAATTAGCGCCAAGCGATTTCCAACCAAAAACACTCATGGCACAGGCTGTACACTTTCTTCCGCCATTGCGTCTTATCTTGGCCAAGGCAACAATCTGCACAAAGCGGTGCACCTTGGTAAGCAGTACATCAGCCAAGCTATCGCGCACGCTGATGAACTGGATGTCGGTAAAGGTCACGGCCCTGTGAACCACTTTTTTGCGGGTCATACTTATGTTCGCTAACGCGATTGGCATTCAGCTTTCCGATGCTAGCCTGCGATACAAAGATAGCCAAACACCGACTTTAGCAGGAATGAACATGACCATTCCCGTCGGTAAATGGACGGTATTACTCGGACGAAGTGGCTGCGGGAAAACCACAATATTGCGTTACTTAGCTGGCCTACTGGATGACCAAGTTGACTGGCATGGCGAACTCATCACAACGGATGGCGCTGCACTGCATGACCGTATCGCTTACATGGCTCAGCAGGATTTATTGCTACCGTGGTTGAATGTGTTAGACAACGTCTGCCTCAGTTCTCGATTTTCTCAAGAGCAAGCACCAGAGCAAAATAGACAACGTGCACTGGCTTTACTAAACCAAGTAAAACTCGCCGATTACGCGGATGCTAAGCCAACTCAGCTCTCTGGCGGCATGAGACAACGTGTTGCCCTTGCTCGCACTCTGATGCAAGACAAGCCTCTGGTTCTGATGGATGAGCCTTTCTCTGCGTTGGACGCGGTTACTCGCCATAAGTTGCAGACCTTGTCTGCCGAATTACTGAAAGATAAGACCGTTGTTCTTATTACCCACGACCCACAAGAAGCGGTGCGATTAGCTCACCAACTCTATGTACTGCAAGGTACGCCTGCGCAAGCTCAGCACTTGGTTGTTCCGGATTCCAAGCCACCACGAGTTCTCGATGGAGAGTGCGCCGCGCTTCAACAAGCGATTTTGGATCAATTGGAGAAAGACTATGAGTGATATGACTCAGTACAACTCCGTTTCGGCACGTATTGGTAAAAAAGAACGCGTGACCCATCAAGCTCTGCGCTTGGTAATCAGCACTGCGGTGATCTTGGGATTGTGGCAGTTGGTTGTGGTGGTATTCGACATGCCAGGCTTCATCTTACCTTCACCAATTGAAGTGCTGGATAGATTGGTCACTCGTTACGATATCCTGCTCAAACATACTTGGGTTACTGCGCAAGAGATCTTACTTGGCTTGGCGCTTGGATTATCGATGGGTTTGCTGTTCGCATTGCAAATGCTGATGTTTGAGCCGCTGAAGCGTTGGTTACTGCCTATTCTGATTGCTAGCCAAGCGATCCCTGTGTTCGCCATCGCGCCAGTGCTCATGCTTTGGCTGGGTTACGGTATTGCATCGAAAGTCGTCATGGCAGCGATCATCATCTTTTTCCCCGTCACGACATGTTGCTATGACGGCTTACGCAATACACCAACAGGTTACCTCGATCTTGCCAAGACCATGGGCGCGTCGAAATGGCAGCTACTTCGTCATATTCAATTGCCAGCCGCGCTACCAACGTTAGCTTCAGGTATTCGTGTTGCCGTCGTTATTGCGCCAATTGGAGCAGTGGTCGGTGAGTGGGTAGGTTCAAGTGAAGGCTTGGGTTATCTGATGCTCCAAGCTAACGCTCGCATGATCATTGACGAGATGTTTGCGGCGCTGTTTATCCTCGCCGTGCTGTCTATCTCACTCTACTTCATCACCGATAAATTATTGAAAAAAGCCATCCCTTGGGAAAGCAAGTAATTACAGAAAATAACCAAAGAAAATTGGGAAAGAAAAGGAAGAACCCCGTGAATAAAAACAAACTTGTGAGCGCTGCTGCTCTACTCGCTTCAGTGGTATCAACCAACGTGCTTGCAGCTGAAAAAGAGATGACACTGATGTTGGATTGGTTCGTCAATCCAAACCATGGTCCTATCGTGATTGCCAAAGAGCGCGGTTACTTCAAAGAACAAGGTTTGAAGGTCAACATTCAAGAGCCTGCAGATCCAAGTACGCCACCTAAGTTGGTCGCTGCTGGCAAGGTCGACATGGCGATTTCTTACCAGCCAAGCCTAACTATCGATGTCGCGGCGGGTTTGCCATTAATCCGCTCTGCGACTTTGATTGCTACGCCACTCAACACGCTGATGGTGTTGGACAACGGTAAGAATGAAAACCTTGGCGACTTAAAAGGTAAGAAGATCGGTATTGCGATCGCAGGCAACGAAGAAGCAACAATCGGCACTATGTTAGCTCAAGAGAATGTGAAGTTTTCTGACGTACAAATCATCAACGTAGGTTGGGCGCTATCTTCGTCTCTTGCGTCTGGCAAGGTGGATGCGATTTGGGGTGGTCTACGTAACTTCGAAACCAACCAACTTGCACTAGAAGGTTATAAAGCTAAAGCCTTCTTCCCTGAAGAACACGGCGTGCCAGCGTATGACGAGTTAGTCTTCGTAGCCAATGCAAAAACCTACGACAAAGAAGCCATCAAGGCATTCAACAAAGCACTGGAGCAAGCGACCACTTACATCGTTAACCATCCAAAAGAATCTTGGAAAGAGTTTGTGGCTTATTCACCAGACACCCTCAACAACGAGCTTAACCAGCGCGCTTGGAATGACACACTAACTCGTTTCGCTCTTCGTCCATCTGCAGTAGATCTGAAACGCTACGATGATTATGCCGAGTTCATGTATTCACAAAACATCATCGAAACACTGCCAAAAGCGAAAGATTACGTACCGAGCTTTGACTAATTCTACTGGCCTTAGGATCTAAGCCTAGGGTCTTTTGATAACGAGGTACCCATAATGAAATACCAAGATTTGATCGACGCTTGCCACCAAGATTGGCAAGAATACACTGAGCATGCTTTCGTGCAGCAATTGGCGCAAGGCACTCTGGCTCAGCCTTGTTTTCTACATTACCTAAAACAGGATTTTCTTTTCCTAAAACAGTACGCACGAGCTTACGCATTAGCGATCTACAAAGCGCGTACTTTGGATGACATGCGCCGTGCCCTACCAAGCGTACATGCATTGCTAGATTCTGAAATCGCCCACCACGTGACTTACTGTGAGCAATGGGGACTGACGGAATCCAACTTAGAAAACGAGCCAGAAGATTTCGGCACAGTAGCTTACACCCGTTATGTATTGGATGCTGGCATGACGGGCGATCTTGTTGATCTATACGCGGCACTAGCGCCATGCTCTATCGGTTATGCCGTTATCGGTAAGATGCTGATTGAAGATGAAAAGACAGTAATCGAAGGCAATCCATACGCAAGTTGGATTAATCTCTACGGTGGTGAGGAGTTCCAATCTGGTGTCGCAAAAGGTGCAGAACACTTTAACCAGTTATTGGCGGAAATCGACATCAATAGTCAGCGTGGTCAAAACCTGATTCAGGTATTCAAAACTGCAACGCGTATGGAAGTAGCATTCTGGCAACAAGGTCTGAATGCTCAGCAAGATTAATCGGAGAGTCTCATGTTAATTGAACAAATCACCCAAGCATTAACCGCAGTACGCCAGCAAAAGCCATTAGTCGTCAACATCACTAACTACGTGGTGATGAACAACACGGCAAACGCGCTATTGGCTATCGGCGCTTCTCCAATCATGGCGCACTCCAAGCAGGAAATGGCAGAGATGATGTCGTTCGCGGGCTCACTGGTTATCAACATTGGTACCTTAGACAGCGTTTGGACACCTCGTATGAGCTATGCCGTAGAGCAAGCCAATGCCAATGGTAAAATCGTTATACTCGACCCAGTCGGTTGCGGAGCAAGCTCACTACGTACAGAGACATCACGTGAAATCGCACGCCTTGCAAACAAGTTAATCATTCGTGGTAATGCGTCCGAAAGCATTGCTCTCGCTGGTGAGCAAGCACAAAGCAAAGGTGTAGATGCACTCGACAGTAGTGATGCAGCCCTTGGGGCGGCTCACTTCTTAGTTGAAGAATACGGAGCGAGCGTGGTGATCTCCGGCGAAACTGACTACATCGTGACAAAAGAGCAAACCGTCCAGCTGAATAATGGTCACGAGATGATGCCTTACGTAACGGGCATGGGCTGCACACTAACGGCACTGACTGGCGCTTTCGCAGCAATCGGCGACGAAACGGGCCTTGCTGCGGCAGCGGTGCTTGGCGTTGTGGGTGAAATTGCGGCTGAGCAAGCGCGAGGGCCAGGTAGCTTGCAAATGCATCTTTTGGATGAGCTTTACCAACTGGATGAAGAAACACTGGCAACACGCCTTAAATTACAAGTGAGATAAATCGCTTCTCAATGCTTTAAACGCCTCTCACTCCAACGAAAGTGGGAGGCGAAAGGAAACACAATGAACGCCTATCGTTTGTATTTGGTCACCGACGACCAACAAGATTTAGCCACACTAAAACGTGTCGTGAGAAAAGCCGTGGAAGGTGGCGTGACCATGGTACAAGTCCGCGAAAAACACGGCGATGTGCGTGCGTTTATCGAACGTGCTCAAGCCGTCAAAGACATCCTTAAAGATACCGATGTTCCTTTGATCATCAATGACCGCGTAGATGTCGCACTGGCTGTCGATGCTGATGGGGTTCACCTCGGGCAATCAGACATGCCCGCAACTATCGCTCGTGAGTTGATTGGACCAAACAAAATCCTCGGCTTATCCATCGAAAATGAAGAGCAGCTTGCAGAAGCGGACTCTCTGCCGATTGATTACATCGGTTTGAGCGCGATCTTCGCGACGCCAACCAAAACCAACACCAAAAAACATTGGGGTATTGATGGTTTGAAGATGGCGCTGAACACCACGCCCTTACCAATCGTCGCGATTGGTGGCATCAACGAAACCAACATTCCTGCCCTGAGTGCGACAGGTGTGCATGGTTTGGCTTTGGTTTCTGCCATTTGTCATGCAGAAAACCCAACCAAAGCAGCAGAGTACTTACTTTCTCTGATGGATTAAGGCCCCAACGCTTAAGGATGAGCGCCTTTACCCTCCGGATAAATGTCATCAATTCATCACTCAACCTTCATTCTCTCGTCAAATTGACAGAGCGTTGATAAGTTTTTCACGCCAGATAACGTAAGATAAGCCCCTTATTTTCACGTGGTTGAATAACCCTCAATAAAAACAAAACGCTCTCAATGAAAACCAAAAAATATGGATTGATGATGCTCGCCTTGTTTGTTCTTGGCATCATCCCAATGTCGCTGTTTGGCTCTTATCACAATCTCACTTCACAGGTGCCTGAAAGTCTGGGTATTACTTTTACTTTGCTCACAGATTCTGCTGGTAGCAAAGGTTTTTTAATTACGTTAACACTGCTACTGCTTTCTTTATTTCGCTTTAAACCAAGTCGCATTGAGTGGATACAAAAACTCTCAATGTTAGGGTTGTTACTGGTGATTGGTTTTGCCAGCAAAACGGGGCTAAAACTGATGACAGAAAGCCCGCGTCCCTACGCCGAACTGCTTGCTGCAGAGCAATTGATTGAGCACCCAGAAGCGTTTTATCAGTTGGATACAAAGCAGCAAGCCAACGTAATTAACCAGATTTCTGAACACGTCAGTGATTGGCGAACGCGCCATTGGCAAGGCGAGAAAGACTATTCTTTCCCATCCGGCCATACGATTTTCGTTTCGATTTGTTTGGCTTTCTTTGGTGGTTTGTTCTTACAGAACAAGTGCTATATCTCTGCACTGTCATTGTGGATGTGGGGAATGAGCGTCGCATATAGCCGCTTATGGCTGGGCATGCATCGCCCTGAAGATTTAATAGGCTCGGTCTTGTTTGTCGCGATTGTATTTACTTTACTCCCGACATTTCAGATTAAGAAACAGATGCCGTTTGTTTCTCTCGCTTCGCGCTAATGTGAACGATGACTAGATAAAAAGAAGCCAGCGATTCGCTGGCTTCTTGCTTTCAATCGCTACTTTTTTCTAGCCATTTCTTGGTGGTTCAAACGCTGTTAGTTCTAATTCTGGGCCAGTGTATTTTTCAATACGAACCAGTGCCGAGTTCGCCGCACAGCCGTTTGCAAGTCGAGAGGTCGGAATATCCAACGTTAACACGTTACAACCGCCGTTCTTACAAATGCCGGTTTTAGGATCCAAATCCGGCCAACCGCCTTCATGAATACACACTGAACCTTGCTTGATTCGGTCAGTCACTTCTGCACCAACCAATACTTGGCCACGGTTGTTAAACGCACGAACTAGATCGCCCGTTTTAATACCACGCGCTTTCGCATCTTCAGGGTGAATCCAAATAGGTTCACGGTTTGCAATTGCGTACTCTTCGCGAATCTTCGCGTAGTTGAATTGGCTGTGTAGACGATGCGCTGCGTGCGCGGTCATTAGCTGCAACTCGCCATCTTTCGCAGTACCCGTGTACTCGGTTGGTGCCATCCACGTTGGATGTGGAGGACAGTCTTCCAACTGATAGCCTTCAATGGTTTTCGAGAAGATTTCGATCTTACCACTTGGTGTACCGAGTGGATTCATGATCGGGTCTTCACGGAAATCTGCGTAACGAACAAACTGTGCGTTCTTCTCGTTCCACTTCATCTCGATCAGTTGGTTATCTTCCCAGAACTTGCTGAAGTTCGGCATTGCTACGCGAGAGCCACGGCCACCTTGTTGCGCCGCCTTGTAGAAGCCGTACAGCCATTCCATTTCGGTTTTGCCTTCGGTGTATACGTCACGGCCACCCGGAGCTAGCATCTCTGCCATGTCCGCGAATACATCGAAGTCATTACGCGCTTCACCTTGCGGCTCAACCACTTGCTTCATTGGCACCAAGTGTTGGTTACTGTAGTCACCCGTCATCGTTAAGTCGTTACGCTCGAACGATGTGGTGATTGGCAGAACAATGTCCGCGTGCTTCGCAGCCGCCGTCCAGTAAGGCTCTGAAATCACGATCAGCTCAGGCTTTTGCCACGCTTTGATCAGACGGTTGGTGTCTTGGTGGTGAGTAAAGTTCGCACCACCTGCCCACCAAATCATCTTGATGTCCGGGAACGTCAGTTCATGACCGTTATGATGGTAGGATTGACCTGGGTTTTCCAACGCCTCGACAATACGCGCCACAGGGAAGCTTTGCACCGCGCCAGACACCGCCCAGTCGTTCCCCGCAGAAGAGCCGCCACCCAGCGATGCCGAAATCGCAGGAAGTACGCCAGCATCACGAGCAGGGTTACCACCGTTTGAGTAGTGATAAGAGAAACCAAAACCACCGCCCGGTAAACCGATTTGACCCAACATCGTTGCCAGTGTAACCAGCATCCAGTGACGCTGCTCACCGTATTGTTGGCGCTGCATGCCCCAACCCGCCATCAGCATGGTGCGGTTTTTACTGAAGATGTCAGCCAGTAGCTCAAGTTGCTTCGCAGGTACGCCACAGATTTGTGATGCCCATTCTGCTGATTTTTCTACGCCGTCTTCTTCGCCCATCAGGTACGCTTCAAACTTGTCGTAACCTGCGGTGTATTTATCGAGGAAGGCTTTATCGTGCTTACCTTGTTTCACCAAGGTGTGTGCGATACCCATCATCATTGCCACGTCGGTCATTGGGTGAGGAGCAATCCACTCCGCATTCTCGCCAAAGAATTCAATGGTTTCAGAACGAATAGGGTCAATCGCAATAACCGTCTTGCCTGATTTTTTCAATTGATGGAAGAATTCAAGACCAGCACAGTCTGTTGAGCTCCACGCGATTTTTAGAGTGTTGATCGGGTTTAAGCCCCAAAGCACAACCACATCGCTGTACTCTAGTACCACTGGGTACGTGGTTTGCTGCTCGTATACTTCGATAGAGCCCACAACGTGCGGCATGATGACCTGCGCAGCACCCGTTGAGTAGTCACCCAAGTGGCCTGAATAGCCACCCGCCATGCTCATGTAACGTTGCAGCAAGGTTTGTGCTTTGTGCAGCACGCCACTTGAACGCCAGCCGTAAGAACCAGCAAACACAGAAGCCGGGCCATATTCTTTACGAATGCGCATGTGCTGCTCGTGTATCAGCTTGTAAGCTTCATCCCAAGACACCCGTACAAATTCATCGCTGCCACGAACTCCTTCGGGAGCTGATGGGTTTGCCAAGTAACCTTTGCGAACCATTGGGTACTTAACACGCGCTTTAGTGTGCACTTGGTCAGGACCGGTGCTTTGTAGGCTGTTTGGTACCGTTTGTGGCAATGCGTTCGTGGTTGAAACCAGCTTACCGTCTTGCACTTCACACAGCATTGGGCCCATGCGGCCCGCTGTCAAAATGCCCTTGCCACGCTGGTTTGAAGACGCAACAGACATAGGTGCAAATGAAGTGAATGCCATTGCACCAGCCGCCATACCAGTGCCTTTTAGAAATCCGCGACGGGTCATATTAGTCATAATCTTATCCTTCTATTTATCGTTAGTGACCAACCACATCTTTCGCGTGGTGCTGGAAGAACTTGGTTAGAATTTCTAGGTTCTCGGCTGAAATATCAGTTCGATCACCCATACTTTTCGCTACCGGTCCCCATGCATTCACTGTGAAGTGATTTGAAGGAATTTTCGCGTGACAAGTTGCACAGTAAACGTTGTCCAACTCTTCTGCGTATGACCATACTGGTTCAAGCGTGTCAACAACTGGAGAATCAATAGCGCCAGTTAGAGAAACCGCGCGCCATTCGTTGCCGTAAACATCTGCCTCAAATTCACCAGTTTCAAGCGCTTGTTGGCCTTGCTCTGTTAGCGTTGCTACGATGGCACGTTGACCTTCTCCCATGTAAAGCACTTGCTCTGCGCCTTTCATTTGGAATGCGTTCAACTTAACAGTGCGGTTGTCGCCTTCAGAGCTGATTACTTCCAACTTCGTCGTTGGGTTAATTTTACCCATCTCACCCATTGCGATTTCAGTCACAGGGTAAACGACTTTGGCACCAGGTGATGTTTTTGTGGTGAAGCTCATCAACGTTTCAAATGCCTTGCTGTCTAGCTCTGCTTCTGGTGCAAAGTGCGCCACACCTTTATGACAATCGATACACGTTTGATCGTTTGCTTTCGCGTAAGCGTGCATCTTCGCCGCATCACGTGATTGCTCAAACTCTTCCATTGCATCGAAATCATGACACGAACGACACGTCGCTGAATCATTTTCACGGAACTGAGCCCATACCGTTTCAGCCATATCTTTACGATGTGCTTCATATTTCTCTGGCGTGTCGATCTTACCTGTCACAAATTCATGGTAGATATCTTTCGACGCGCGAATTTTGGTGATCAGGTAATCCATTGGTTCTTGAGGAATATGACAGTCAGAACATTCCGCGCGAATGCCTTTCGCATTACTGAAGTGCACTGAGCCTTGGTACTCTTTGTAAGGGGTTTCCATAGAGTGGCACGAGAGACAAAATTCAGTATCTGAGGTGTAATGCATTACTACCGCACTCCCCCCCAAAGTTAACCAGCCCACACCAATGCCGGCAGCAACCAGCAGTGCAACATATCGTTTTTTTATTGACATAATTAGCAACACTTCCAAATAAAATGTAATTATAGGTCGCAAGTTACTACTTTATGGGTAGTCCTCTCTTGATCCACATCATTTCCGTGTTGCTCTGTATGCCTCAAGTATGAAATTTTGTTATTTGCATCTCAAAGATGAATATATGGCAATAATCCATTACCCAGCCAACTATTCACCACATAAATCACTTTTATGAATGCAACTATTTGATTAAACAGATAAGAGGATGAGAGACTGAATCTCCACATTGATGCAGTAAGGACACGCATGTCAGTTTATATCGAGACGCACAGAAGCCAATTAAGACCCATCAAAGCCAGTGACTGGGAACTCTTTCAACGATTACTCTCCGAACAAGAGGTTATTGCGCTCTGTTTCGATCGTCCCAGCGAAACAGAAATAAGAGAAAAATTTGCTTCGCGATTATTACCATGGACCCCAAATTGCCAGCATTGGCTTTGCCTTGTAATACTCGATAAGCAATCTGAACAACCCATCGGCATCACTGGCTTTGCTATTGAAAACGGTAAGGCAGAGGTAGGTTACTTACTTTTGCCGGAATTTCATGACCAACAGTTTGGAACAGAAACTCTTCAAGCGCTTCTATACTGGGCAACCTCGACACATAACATCAACCACTTTTCCGCGACGGTCACTGAAGGCAATATTGCGTCAGAACGTGTCCTGATAAAATGTGGTTTCGAACTCATTGAGGTCATTCCAGACGCATACCAAATTGGTGGCAAACCCTACGCCGATAAAATCTACTCACTACAAAAATAAGGACGTATTTTGAATAAAGTAGTCATCATTACCGGCGCAAGCCGAGGCATTGGAGCCGCAGCGGCGAAAAAGCTGGCCGAGCAAGGCTATCGCGTTTGCGTTAATTACCGCACTCAGCAAGAGGCCGCCGACCAAGTTGTGGCAGAAATACAAGCAAACGGTGGCAAAGCGATTGCCATCGCCGCAGACGTAGCCGATGAGAAGCAAGTGCTCTCCTTGTTTGATGAAACAGAACGTGAATTTGGTGCAGTGACGCACTTGGTCAACAACGTTGGCATCCTATTTACTCAATCGCCTTTGTCAGAAATCAGCTTGGAACGCTTTCAGAAAGTAATGAACACCAATGTGAATAGCTGTTTTCTCTGCTGTCGAGAAGCGGCGAAGCGATTCAGTGCAGGCGGTGCAATTGTGAATGTCTCCTCTGGAGCGTCGCGCTCAGGCGCGCCATTTGAGTATGTCGATTACGCCACATCAAAGGGCGCGATGGATACCTTAACTAAAGGGCTCTCGCTAGAGTTGGCAGAGCGCAATATTCGCGTCAATGGCGTTCGACCTGGTTTCATTTACACTGATATGCATGCCGACGGCGGAGAACCAAACCGAGTAGATAGACTCAGCCCTCAAATTCCTCTTAAACGCGGTGGCACGGTAGAAGAAGTGGCAAATGCGATCGCTTGGCTATTAAGTGACGAAGCCTCTTATGTCACAGGATCATTTATCGATATTGCAGGGGGCAGATAGAATGCAAGTCCATATCCGACAAGCGATTCCCGATGATTTAGACGGAATTTTTCAGCTTAATTTTCAAATTAATTCACTGCATTTTGCGAATGCGCCAGAAGCCTTTGTTGCGCCTTCAGAAGCTGACCGTGAATTTCTTGCACAAGCACTAGAGAACAAAGAGCGACTCTTTTTGATTGCCGAACGCGAACAGCAAATTCTCGGCTTCTTAACCGCGATGATCACCCAAAACGACACCGTCAGTTTTCTGATCAAAGACCCAATTTGTCGCGTGGGAACAATTGTTGTCGATGAAGCGCAAAAGCAGCAAGGAATCGGCCGCCAACTGCTCCAAGCCTGTGAGCAATGGGCGCGCGATGCCAATGCCACACAAGTTCGATTGGAAGTGATGGAATTCAATCAGCCAGCACAGCGCTTTTACGATAATCAAGGTTTTAAAACTAACTCACGCATTATGCTGAAACATTTGTAACGATAAAGACAATTAAGCGCTTTTCACGACTAAACCCACCTAAATCGCATTTATCGATGCAATTTACCCCCCTGATTTTAGAAAAAGACGATATGATGTGCGGATAAGGAGATTCGAACATGATTTATCTTTTCGATTGGGGGAACACCTTGATGGTAGATTTCCCTCACGCACAAGGAAAAATGTGCGATTGGGAACACGTAGAAGCAGTTCCTCAAGCCAGAAAAACACTGGCAATACTTTCCCAAAATCATCCCATCTACATTGCGACCAGTGCATCTGATTCCAACATGGAAGAGGTTCAGCGTGCATTTGTTCGCGTCGACTTAGACCAATACTTAAATGGCTATTTTTGTTTTGCCAACCTCGGTATCGCTAAACACCAACCTGAGTTTTATCTCGCCATCGCAAAACAGTTAGGGGTTAACGTGAGTGGAATAACCATGGTTGGCGATTTACCTCACAAAGATATTTACCCTGCGATGAAAGCGGGCGTAAACACAATTTGGTTTAACCCAACGGGCGCTGATGCACCAGCCGAAGCCATTCCTAACCAAATTCGTTGTTTATCTGAGCTTATCCCCTAACCGTTACTAACCTGCACTAATCAAGGAAGATGAATGCAAATCAGATCCATCAAGGTGAGCGATATCGCGCGCTTCACCGCGCTGTGGAATCGAGTGTACTCCGAAGGGGAATTTTTGATTTCTCCTGCACCCGATAACGCAACGCTTCGCAGAATCCTGCAACGTGTGGAAAACGAGTCCATCCCTCAGTTTGTCGCGTTTGACCGCCAAAAACTTATCGGTAGTGTTGAAATCTACCCAGCTGAGATGTGCGGTTACGAAAGAGGGCAACGCCTTCGCGTCGGTATTCTTGGTATTCACATCGACAAAAACTACCGAGGCAAAGGATTGGGGCGGAAACTATTGGCAGTCGCGATCGCACGTGGTTGGGAATTTGGTTACGACCAAATCGCACTCTACGTATACACAACCAACACACCAGCGATTGCTTTATATGAACGGTTTGGATTTGAACATCAGGGGGAACTTGGGGAAGTGACCTTGCCAAATGGTAAAGTCTTGATGAGTCAAAAAATGGTATTGTATAAAGCGCAAAGCCCTTCGAAAAACCCCGATTTGTAGACTCACGATAACCGTTGTTCGCAACACTTATTCGGGATTAACACCCTTGAGTCACATACCCTCGAACAATTGAATCGTTAGAGGCTTGATTCACGTAGTAGAAATAGCATGCTTCTTCTGCCAGTGTGTAACCTTGCGGCCAAATGTACACCACGCGATCAACACCCGATTTATCTAAGAACTGATAATCAGGAATAGCGACAAAATGAGCACTGTTTGGGTGCTGCTGACCGATGATGCAAAAATCACTGCCTTTGCACGGCACGTCAATTTTCGAATAACCTCTGGCTGGTAGATCGATTTCTAACAAAGCTCGAATACTATCGGCACTCGCTTCTGGCATGCCTTTGCGTGTTTTGACATGTCGGTCAATGTAGTGAACGTGCTCTTGGCCGTAAGCGTTATCAATCACTGATTGAGCATGAAAGAATTTGAGAGCCGTACCCAAAGAAGACTGAGAACTGTGCAGCATCGCAGCGTATGCTTGGCGATGAATATCGAGTAGTACTGGTAAAGCAGCTAATGCGATGAAAGCCAAAGTGGTAAGCACTATGGTGATTTCCATCAGCGTAAATCCATTTGATTTCACGTTTCTTATCTCAACTAGCCCAAGACAATAGCCCCACATCCATGTGAGACCGAGCCAATATATCGCCAATTTCTTACGATTAAAGGCTTAAGGGGTAAGAAGAGACAAACACCACTCAAACTTGAGAACAGCAGCCAAAGAGCAGTGTAACAAAACGACGCTATGTGTCAGATATTAGACGGTTTTTACTCTCTAGTTACTGAGTAAAGGCACATTATTTCGCACCAGACCACGACGAACATTCGTGCACATTTTGCCAAAACGACGAATCTCATCGAACTGCGGAACAATGCCGCGCTCCATGGCTGACTCCCAATAAGTGACTTCTGAATCGACCATTTCCAACAATTTCTTCGGACAGCCAATGCACTGCCCTTCTGGTCCACATACAAACGTTTCTGGTTCATAAATTGGTAGTTCCGCTTTTACTTGCTCGATGATGCTACGCATGGCGGTCATTCGATCTGGCTTTACCTTCATCATTCTGCTCCACGGATTAAGATGAAGCAGATTGTACCCACTGATACGCAAATGTCCCTACCCAATTTAGGTATATTCTGTTTGAATCGATTTCTTTATCGTCAGATCCGGCTTTTTAACCACCAAATACACCGCCGTAGCTGCCAGTACGAAACCAGAAATCCCCATCCAATCAAATGACTCTCCAAACGCGAGCCAAGCCTGAATCGCCGTCGTTGGCGGCACCAGGTAGAATACAGAAGCTACGCTCGATGCAGCACCGTTCTTAACCATGTACAGCAGCAGTAGAATAGCTACACAAGAGAGCACGACGACCAACCACAACACAGTCAAAATAAACTCCAGTTCCCACTGCACTTGCATGGTTTCAAACTGCATCGCAACGGGCAGAAACATGACGAGCGCGGCCAAATATTGCACCGTCGCACCACCCACCATATCCACTTGTTGGCAATGTTTTTTCTGATAAAGCGTCCCTAGCGTGATACCAACCAAAGCCAATAAACACAAACCAATAGCCAGCACTTTATGCTGCTCGGATTGCCACTCCATTTTGCCCATCAACACCATAGCGATACCGACAAAACCAAGAGCCAAACCCAGCCATTGCGAGGGCTTAAACTCCTCACGAACAAACGCCACCAGCAAAGCCGCGGTTAAAATCGGTTGAATACCCACCAACAACGAACTCAACCCAGCAGGCATACCCAAGGCGATAGCGAAATAAGTACCGCCCAGATAGAAACCGTGGATCAACGCACCAACTACACAGCTGTGCCAAAAATCTTTTCCTGTCGGCAACCTTCTACGCAATACCGCCACAAGAACCAAAAACAGTAAGACATTGAATGCCATACGGATAGAAAGTAGTGTCGCTGGCTCGGCATATTGCAAACCAAAACGCGCACCAACGAATCCAGAAGCCCAAAGGATGACAAATACAAAAGGGATGGCTCGGATTAACATGATCGCCTCACTCACGCTTGTTTTATGTTTTGAGATACTGCTAATGTAATTAGGTACAGTGTTTTCAAAAAGTGACAGATGGAAGTGTTTTTATGGGTACAGATTTATTGGGAAGCGGTGAAGGGAATAAGTACCTCGTGGTGGAAAAACACCTCAAACAAGCCATCAATGGTGGCGTTTATCAGGCGGATGATCGACTGCCCTCCATTCGCTCGTTGAGCCAAGAATTAAACGTCAGTAAAAATACCGTGATTCGTGCGTATCAAGAGCTGGAAGCACAAAACTTGGTTTACTCGGTTCCCAAATCGGGTTATCGAGTTAAAGTCGCCTTGCCGACCTCTCGCTCAATTCCGGATCCGACTCGCGTGGATTTGCTCTCGATCTGCAAAGAAATCCTTACTTATCCTGAATACCAAGAGCGTTTGCCTACCGGTTCTGCCCACCCAAACATTGACTCCCCCGCGATCAAAAGCTTGTACGCCGAGATCGGCCGCCACAGCCGGCAGCAAACGCATGTACCGAGCCATTACCAATTACCACCCGGTGATCACCTCTTAATCAAACAACTAGCGAAAATCACACAAGATTTGGGCACGCCAGCCAAGTTGGATGAGATCATGGTGACGCACGGCGCGCAACAAGCCATTAGCCTAGCGCTGCGCGCAACGACACAAAAAGGCGATATCGTCGCGGTGGAGTCCCCTTGCTATTTTGGCAACTTATTGATGCTAGAATCACTCGGCCTCAAAGTGGTGGAAATTCCGAGTTGCCCACGCGACGGTATGTGCCCCGAAGCCTTAGCAAAAGCAATGGCGACATGGGACATAAAAGCGATCATCGTAACGCCAAACTTCACCAATCCAACTGGTGCCATGATGCCGCTAGAAAAGCGTCAACAATTACTATTGGCGTCCGGCAATATTCCTATTATCGAAGACGATGTGTTTGGCGGGTTAAGTTATGATAAGCCATTGCCAAGCTTGAGATTGCTCGATGACAAGCAACGCGTAATTTACGTGAATTCGTTATCCAAAACGCTCGATTCGCGTTTGAGAATTGGTTGGATGTTGGCGGGGCGATATCGAGACCAAATTGAACAATATCTACTGTGTGAGAACATGGGCAGTTTGAACCTGATGCAATCCGCCGTGGCAACGTTTCTAACGTCAGGCAAGTATCGAACGCATACTGCGCGAATGGGTCGGGTTTATCTAAACAACATGCGACGATTTATCCAGATGCTTCATCAATACTTGGATGAATACGAACCTCTAAAAAATCGATACCAGATCAACGCCGTACAAGGCTCGTTCTTACTTTGGTTGCGACTGCCCGAAGACACGGACAGCTATGCGTTGTATCAAGCATGCAATAAGCACAGAATCAGCCTACTTCCCGGCACCGTATTTGGCACTCAAGGGCAATATCGGCATTGCGTACGCCTCAGCGTGGCAAACTTTGGTCATGAAACCGATTGGAGTCACGCGATGCAAACACTGGCAAAATTGATAGCAAAGCATGCCTGTTAACTCGCTCTTACTAAATGAACTTATGCCACACACACAAACAGGTAACAACAAAAAACTCCACGCAAAGGTGGAGTTTTCTCGTATCGTTATCGCCCTCAGTGCAACTTAATTTGCCACATTCTCGCGACGTTTTCGGCTAAATTGGCAACGTTGACGTCAGCCTCTTTCATGGCCTCAGATAAGCTCATCGCCCTTGGTACACAAGCAAACACCGCATCAATTCCGCACTCATAAACCGCCTGATAGTTGTCGCCCACACAGCCTGCTAATGCAATGACTGGTAAATTACACTGCTTGGCGACCTGAGCAACGCCCATCGGCGTTTTGCCATGTGCGGTTTGATGATCGATACGACCCTCGCCTGTGAATACGATATCCGCATCCGCAACATACTGAGCAAGCTTAACCGTTTCTAGCACAATCTGAATTCCCGGTTGCAAACGTGCTGGCGTGTACCCGAGCAAGGCCGCTCCCATACCACCAGCAGCACCCGCCCCTTCACGAGTCAGTACATGCTTACCCGTCGCTTGTTCCGTCAACTCGCCAAACTTGCGCAATGCGTTATCGAGCAGAGTGACGTCTGATACGGTCGCTCCCTTTTGAGGGCCAAAGATAGCCGACGCGCCTTTGTCACCACAGAGTGGGTTATCAACATCGCACGCTACCAACACTTCGCAAGTTGCTAAACGAGGGTCAAGACCAGAAATATCGATGGACGCAAGCGCCGCTAACCCGCCTCCATTTGGGGTAATTGCATGACCAGACTCATCAAGAAACGCCACCCCCAACGCGGTCAACATGCCCACGCCACCATCATTGGTAGCGCTGCCGCCCAAACCAATGATTAAGCGTTGAATACCTCTATCTAGCGCGTGTTTGATCAGCTGTCCAGTACCAATGCTACTGGTCAGTTTTGGGTCGCGAGCATCACTCGGCACAAGGTGCAGACCACTGGCCTCCGCCATTTCAATAACCGCGGTTTCGCCGTCGCCGAGGATGCCATAAAACGCTTCAACATCATTCCCTAATGGCGCGGTCACCGTTGTGAAGACTTGTTCGCCTTGAGTTGCATCTATCAAAGACTGAACCGTGCCTTCGCCACCGTCTGCGACCGGAACCGTAACAAACTCGGCATCATGCCATACGCGAGCAAGACCCGTTTTGATCGCCTCGCTCACTTGTTTGGCGGTTAAGCTTTCTTTAAATGAATCAGGTGCAATTACCACTTTCATACGTATTTCCAGAGACTTATAAGAGAACGAGGCTCAAAATGTACACCAATGCCATTGCCGTGACACCTTGAACGAGCGTAGCCATGGTTTGCGCGCGGTACGCTAAGCCCACCGACATGCGGCTAAACTGCGAAACTACCCAGAAGAAACTGTCGTTTGCATGAGAAACCGTCATCGCACCAGCACCGATCGCCATCACCGTTAATACGCGGCCCATTTCTGAATCGAGCCCCAATTGCGTAAGCATAGGCGCAACCAAAGCCGATGTGGTCACCAGTGCAACCGTTGACGAACCTTGCGCCGACTTTAGCGCAGCCGCAACGATAAATGGCATGAAAATACCCACGCCCAGCGCCGATAGCGTCGTACCTAAGTATTCACCTAGCGGCGTTGCTTTTAATACCGCGCCAAAAGCACCACCCGCACCGGTAATCAAAAGAATAGGCGCAGCAGCCGTAATACCTTGGCTGATTCGCTCGCCAAATTCTTCAATCTTGTTGTCTGACTTGAGTAGGCGAACAGAAAGGAACAGGCCAATCACCAATGCCGTTAGTGGCTGTCCTAAGAAAGTCAGAACATCAAACACAAAACCTTCGCCCAGCGGTAGGCTTGGGAATTTCGCGATAGAGCCAAAACAGATCAATAAGATAGGAACAAAAATAGGAGCGAATGCTTGGCTCGCCGTTGGCAATTTGCCGTAAGACGCTTTGAGTGCTTGCCAGTCTTGCTGAATTTCTTCTGCGGCTTCAATGCCATCTGGTTCAACATGTTGAAATCGGTTCGCCCACAACATCCCCGCTAACGCCGCAACCGCTGCAACAAACACACCCACACCAATCACTAAACCAAGGTTAGATTCCAGGCCTAAGTTACCCGCAGCGGCAATCGGGCCAGGAGTTGGCGGCACAAACGTGTGCGTTGCGTATAGGCCAGTTGCCAACGCCACACTCATCGCAACGCTTGAGGTTTTTAAACGCTTCGCGAGCGATTCTTTGAGCGAGTTCAGAATGACAAAGCCTGAATCACAAAATACCGGAACAGAAACGATGTAACCTATGATACTCATGGTCAATGTTGGGAAACGCTCACCCAACACTTTGATGACCGTATCGGCCATGGTGATCGCCGCACCACTTTTTTCCAAAATAACACCAATGATGGTACCTAAAACGATAACCAAACCAATGTAACCAAGGATGCCGCCAAAGCCAGAAGCAATGGTTTTGGCAATGCTATCTGCCGGTAAGCCGTAAGCAAATGCCGCAAGGAACGCCGCGATGATCAGCGCTAAAAAGGGATGTAATTTGAATTTGGTGGTCGTGAGCACAATAAATGCGATCACCCCGAGCAGGATTAATATAAGGTTCATGATAACTCCATTTATTCTTATTTTGCTGAGCGAGTCCGTGTTGGCTCACTCAACATGTAGGGACGCATGAATTATTAATCGTTTGCTTTCGAATTCCTTTAGGCGGAGTGACAAATGATGTGGTCAAAAAATAACGCGTATTGTGCAAATGCACAACATCACGACATTTTTGAGAGCCGAGTCGCAATATAAAGCTCCGCTAACCCCACAAAATTGGTTGTTGGTAGCCCTGTTATCTCGGTGATTTTCTCTAACCGATAGCGCAGAGTGTTCCGGTGAATAAACAGCATTTTAGAGCATTCTGTCACATTGCCATTGCATTCAAACAGTGCATCTAGGGTTTTCAATAATTGCCCAGATTTGTCTTTCTCTTTCAACCGTTTCACACCATCAATAATTTGTTCACCTTGCCAAATATCCGCCAACGGCGCTAACAAAACAGGCAAACGAAGTTCATCGAACAGGTACTTACGTTTCTCTGGGTAGAACTGCTTGCCAATGGCTAATACCTGCTTCGCGCTTTGGTATGACAACGCGACATCTTTAGGCTCATTAAACAGCTGCCCTAGCGCAATGTGAAACGTATGCGAATCGTGATCGCTTAAACGCGACATCAACTTATCAATGCGCTCACTTTCAACTTGGCTATCCCACTGCTTGGCGGAATGACACGGTTTCAACACCACAATTTCATTCACCGAGACAATCGCAACTAGATTGTTACGCTCTGGGTATTCAAGCAGTTCAACAATATTGCGCACACTCTTCATGCTTTTTGAGGCCGACGGCGTCGAGACTTCAATCACCGTTGCCACCCGTGGTTGAGTAACATCGATAGAAAGACGCATCGCCCAATCTTTCAGCTCTTCATCGGTCAATTTGCCATTGATCCAAGCCAGAATAAACTCTTCGCGATGACGTCTGTCCCACTGAAATTTTTCCACCAGCGCAGCTTGCTCGATTGTCAATTCAGCGGTCATTTTAACCAGTTTGGCAAAATCTCGGATTTTCTCCGGCTCGCCTGTGACACCAACAATACCAACCACGTCGCCATGTAATTTCAACAACATATTGATACCGGGTTTGACACCCTGCAACGTCAAACATTGCTGCTCATTAAGCTCTAGCGAATCGCCATGATTCAGCGCCAGTACCGCGCCATCATGCACTTGCCCAACACGTTTAGGGTCGCCACTGCCAATGATGATGCCTGCCGAGTTCATCACATTCACATTGTGACCAATGATGGACATGGTTCGATCAACAATTTGTTGTGCTAAAGCGTGGTCGAGAATCACCATTTCGAGTTTCCAAATTGACCGTTTAATCACTCAATAAATCACAAATGGCAAACTATCGCGATGCTGCGGTTCTAAATAACGGAAGCAGCTCAAAGCATTATCCAATTAACCATATTTAAAAAGCGGATTAAACCTTCATTTTTAGCAGAGGGTTATATACTTAGAACAAAGGTTAGCAATGCATTCTTCACTGTGCATTGATGCCACTCGTCTACCTACAGAGGAGAGATCAACATGGAGTTACGGAATAAATCGGGGGAAGTTGCAAATATTGCTGATAACCTCACTTTGAAGGAAATCACAGAAATGGGCTACACCGTAGATTTATGCGATGAAGCATTTGCTCCTGGAGAGCATTGGAAAGCGGAAGGTAAAACGCAAGGTATGGGCGAGTATCCAGAGGAGTAAACGTCCTGACGAACCAGCGTACAAAAGCGTTCCACAAACAGAAAAGCCGAGCGACTTAACGCTCGGTTTTTTTACTTTTGAACTTCTTGAATAAACAAGCTCATCTCTTCAAGATAATTGCCGTTTGAGCATCCCCAGTCGGTGACCTCAATCAACTCTGTAACTAACTGTCCAGACTCATCATCTTGCACTCTCTGCACAAACGCTTCAAAACGTTCCAGTTGTGCCTGACTCTTAACGCCATGCACGGCATATTCTACAAGCAAGCCGTTGTACGTCTGCCAGCGCTGATCGCCCGCAACATCATTGCTTAAAATCACAGAACACTTTTGTTGAATGCTTTCAACCGCATCATTTCTTGGTGGCGCGACTGTGGAACATCCAACTAAAATCGTACCTACCGCCAATAACGTAACTTTTGTCTTATTTATCATATCGTTTCCAACTGTATCGCCACGATATGGAAATCTTATTACACCTGATAAGGATCATCGATAGCGCACCGCAGATTAATTACTTAATAAACTGTAAACTCCATTCCAGTCTTAACACTGCAAGCTCATAACTCCTATTAACTCACCCAAATGTAAACAAATAGTAAAATCACCTTTACGCGATGCAAAATCGACAAATGAGATTAGCGTTCCTTTCTCGCGACCAAGCGTGCAATAATCAACTGTCTACATAACGAAACCATTTGAAGGATCAAAATGACCGCAACGGATTATCTCAACGACCTCAATCAACGTTACCTTGCGATTCACCGCACCAAAGAAGATTTCTTTTGGGAAACTTACATGGGGATCAGCGATGACCATGATGACTCGACGCAAGCACAAACGGCATGGACAAGCTTTTTAAGCAACGCCGAGCAAATTACTGCCATCAAACAACAGCTTGAAGCCGCGGACTCAATTACCGACCCACAAGAGAAACAACAAACCATTACGGGTCTATCTGGTTGGCTGGCGATGTTTGAATCTCACGCTATCGAGGGCGAAAAAGCACAAGCGTTGAAAAATCAGCTCATTGCCTTTGAAGCTGAGCTCTTCGAGAAAAAACAGAACCACGTACAAACATTTACCGATGAGAACGGCGAGCAAGTAGAAGGTTCACTGCCCGTATTAAGCTCAACCATTCGCACCAGCAATCATGAAGAAGTTCGCCAATCGGCTCATCAAGCGTTGCTGAACCTTGAACAATGGCTACTGCGAAACGGCTTTATTGAACTGATCAAACTGCGCAACCAGTTCGCTCGCTCACTGGGTTATGCGACTTTCTTTGATTACTCCGTGCAAAAAACGGAAAAGATGAGCTCCGAGCAGCTATTCGAAATTTTGGAAGATTTCGAACAACGCACGCGAGATGCGCATCTAAACAGCTTAGAAAACTTGGCGAAAGAGAAAGGCGCAAGCGCACTAGCAGGCTACAACTTTGTTTACTCATTCGCGGGTAACGTTATGCGTGACCTTGACCCATACGTGCCGTTCTCAAAATCTCTGAGACGCTGGGTAGAATCATTTGGTCGCCTAAATATTGATTACTCTGGCGCGACGCTAACGCTGGATTTACTAGATCGCAAAGGTAAGTACCCGAATGGGTTCTGCCACGGCCCTATCCCTTCTTTCTATAATCAAGGCGAATGGGTCGCAGCGCAGGTGAACTTCACCAGTAATGCCAAACCAGACCAAGTGGGCAGTGGATACGATGGCATTAACACGCTGTTCCACGAAGGCGGCCACGCAGCACACTTTGCGAACGTAAAAATGAACGCGCCTTGTTTCTCGCAGGAGTTTGCGCCAACGTCAATGGCTTATGCAGAAACTCAGTCGATGTTCTGTGATAGCCTGTTAACCGATGCCGATTGGCTAAAACAATACGCACTGGATGATGAAGAGAATTCGGTTCCTGATGAGATTATTCAAGCGATGATCAACAGTCGTCAGCCATTCAAAGCTTATGAAGAACGTAGCATCTTGGTTGTGCCGTACTTTGAACGCGCGTTATATCAACTGAGCGATGACGAGTTAACGCCAGAACGCATCACTAAGCTGGCTCGCGATTGTGAAAAACAGATCCTTGGTTTGGAATGCAGCCCTCGCCCACTGATGGCGATTCCACATTTGCTATCCGACGAAGCGGCGTGTGCGTATCAAGGTTACCTACTCGCGCACATGGCGGTGTACCAGACCCGTGCATACTTCCTTGAGAAGTTTGGTTACCTAACGGATAACCCAGAAATTGGCCCACTGCTGGCAAAACACTACTGGCACGCAGGCAATCACTTGTCGCACAACGAAACCATTGTCAGCCTGACTGGCGAAGGCTTCAATGCCAAATACCTTGCAGACGTGTGTAACCTGTCACAAGAACAGGCATGGGAAGTGCAGCAGAAGAAAATCGACTCACTTGCGACGCGAGAGCGAGCACCAGTCGCTTTACTGAACGCCGCGATTAAAGTCGTCGACGGCAGTAAAGAGCTGGCAAGCAACGCCATCTCTGACGAACAAATGTGTGACGATTTTGAACGTTACATCGTAGAGACTTACGGTCGATAACACGCAGAAAGCCAGGAGCTCGCCTTCTGGCTTTTTATTCTTTAGCTAATGCAATAAGAAGGAAGAACCATGTACCAAGAAGTCATCAAATTTTGGTTCGAGGAGCTATCGCCCCAAAATTGGTTTGAAAACAACCCAGAACTGGACAAGCGTATTGCATCGCGATTTGCCTCGGTATTAGAACAAGCGGCTCGTTGTGAGCTGTTTAATTGGCGTGACAGCACACAAGGACGATTGGCCGAAATCATCGTCCTCGACCAGTTTTCACGTAATGTGTATCGCAACACCCCAAAAGCGTTTGCACAAGACCAACTCGCATTAGCACTGGCTCAAGAGGCAATTCGGTTAGGTCACGATAAAGAATTAGCGCCTGAGCAGCTAAGCTTTTTGTACATGCCGTTTATGCACAGCGAATCTCGCCTCATTCATGTCGAAGCTGAGAAATTGTTTCGCGCATCAGGGCTTGAAAATAACTACGATTTTGAGCTAAAACACAAAGCCATCATCGACCAGTTTGGACGTTACCCACATCGCAACGCCATCTTGGGTAGAGAAAGCACACCTGAAGAGTTAGCATTTTTGCAACAACCTGGGTCAAGTTTCTAAATAACAATGAATAATGAGTTAACCATGAGAGCCCACGCAGTATGCTGGCCATGCTTGCTAAAACTAGACGGCGACGATGAGCTGATCTATACGCATTCCCAGTCCGACTTAGACTCTGAATGCGAAGCCCTCATTTTTGGGCAAGATGATTACGTTATTGACTCAAATGGCAACACGTTCGAATTGAAAAACAATGGTTCGAACACCACTCTTTTACACCCAAAAGAACGAACGCTGTCCGTAGAAGAGGTTACGTCATTAATCCAATCGCATGAATTCAGCCTCGCGCAACGGTGCATTATCAAGATTCATTTCACCTCGGTGAGGCAAGCTGTTGAGGCCTTAGCTCACTAACTCAATCCCAACATGTACAACATTAAATAAAATTATCATTTTTATAATTTATGATAATTTCATGTAATCAACATCACGCCATATACTCTCCCACATCGAAACAAGACAACGTTCAAACACACATGTTGGGAGCAAACAAATGAAAATGAATCATGTCGGTATTATGGTCGGAGATATGGACAAAGCGGTTGAGTTTTACACGCAAGCGCTAGGTCTAAAAGTCGTTATGGGCAACACGAAAGTGATTGAAGAACGCGAAACGGCAATTGGCAGAATGTGTATTGCGGTCTTTGGGGAAGGCTTTAAAGGCTTCAACATTGCGCACCTTGTGACAAGTGATGGCATTGGCCTTGAGTTATTCGAAATGAAAGAGCGTCAAGAGCGCCATGAAGTGGATTTTTCTCGCATCGGTATCTTCCATTTCTGTTTGCAGACAGACGATTTTGAAGGTGCTATCAAACGCACCGAAGCACTAGGTGGCAAAGTTCGCATGGACATCATGCGTTACCACCCAGAAGACGATAATAAGCCTGCGAAAATGGTTTACCTAGAAGACCCATTCGGCAACCTATTCGAGCTTTACTCACACACTTACGAAGAAACTTACGCTTCTGATTACGAGTAATAGCCCCATCCATATTCCAAAAGGCTAGCAATACGCTAGCCTTTTTTGTTTGCTTTGAGTTGCAGTGTTTCTGCACTCGCTCTAGAAAAAAAACATCTGGAATTTGATCATTTCTCTCACCACTTTTAAGGTCACTTTATACTTACCTCAACACAATGCAAAAAGGAGTGAAGCATGCCCACCAAAAATCCAATCGCCATCAAAGCGCTTGATCATGTTGTTTTAAGGACCTGTAACCTCGATGCTATGTTGCATTTCTATCGAGACATTTTGGGCTGCCCTGTCGAACGCGAAGTAACGGAACTTGGTTTAACTCAACTTAGGGCGGGTAACGCATTGATTGATGTAGTGACGGTAGACAGCGAATTGGGCCAACTCGGCGGTAAGCCACCAGTTCAAAATGGTCGTAATATTGACCATTTTTGCCTGCAATTGGCGCCTTTTTCCGAGGATGAATTACTGGAATATCTGCGTGCGCGCGGCATTGAAACCGAAGAGTTTGCGAAGCGGTATGGCGCACAAGGGTTCGGTAGATCACTCTATATACATGATCCGGAAGGAAATGTCGTCGAGTTAAAACCTCAAGTGATTGATGAGTAAGCGAGTAAAAACCTTGTTATATTTTTAAAATAACAAGGTTAACTTCTCAAATAATTATTGAAGTAAGAACATATTATTAAGTCAAAATTCTAGCTGGCTCACCTATTTCTTTTTCTCGCCACCAC
>NZ_JAWPOL010000408.1:0-1035 GCF_033391095.1 Vibrio sp. Vb0667
ACAATTATTGGTTTTCAGGTTGGGAGCAAACGCGTTGTGTGCAAGAGTTCCAACTATTACTTACACTGATTAATGCTGGCGTTCATGTGCCAAGGCCAATTGCTGCGAGAGCTGTGAAATCTGGATTGACATATCAGGCCGATTTATTGAGTGAGCGCATTCCTAACGCAAGAGACCTGGTCAGTATCTTGCAGGAAAAACCGTTACCGGAAGGAATGTATCAAAAAATAGGGCAAGAAATTGCCAAAATGCACAACGCTGGCGTTAATCACACAGACCTGAATATCCACAACATCTTGATCGATGACAAAGATAAAGTGTGGATTATTGATTTTGATAAGTGCCGCAAACAAGAGCACGGCGACTGGAAAAAGCAAAACCTAGAAAGGCTTCTTCGCTCATTCAAAAAAGAACTGCTCAAACGCCAAATCATTTGGCAAGCGTCCGATTTTGATCATGTACAAAAAAGTTATACTGAAAATACGTAAAGTGAGCTTTTTGTCAGTTATTCGTGAGACAATCCAATAGCGCATTTCGGTACACCCACTAAAAGTACCCATTAAAGTAGGTAACATTTGCAATGAAAATACTAGTAACAGGCGGGGCAGGCTTCATTGGCTCAGCTGTCGTTCGACACATTATTCGTGACACCCAAGATAGCGTCGTGAATTTAGACAAGCTCACCTACGCAGGAAACTTGGAGTCGTTGGTGGATGTCGCGGGCAGTGACCGTTACTACTTCGAGCAAGTGGATATCTGTGACCGAACTGAGCTAGACCGCGTGTTTTCAGAGCATCAACCCGATATGGTGATGCATTTAGCGGCTGAGTCGCATGTCGACCGCTCTATTGATGGTCCTGCTGCTTTTATTGAAACTCACGTCATGGGCACTTACCATCTGCTTGAAGCGGCGCGTCAATATTGGTCAAGCCTTGAGGAAGCGAACAAATCGGCGTTTCGTTTTCATCATATTTCTACGGATGAAGTGTATGGCGATTTAGAGGGTACGGACGATTTGTTCACCGAAACCACCTC
>NZ_JAWPOL010000409.1:0-1033 GCF_033391095.1 Vibrio sp. Vb0667
AGAAACCTGATAGAAGCCTCATAATGCGTCGCAGTGAGCGGATATTATGAGGCTTTTTTGTAATTTTATTATTTTTAAAAGAAAGGATGTCAAACATGGCTATGCACCCTCGTGCTGGGCAAAAAGCGCAGCAGGAAGATCTCCATAATATTCCAGCGTTAGTTGCTAACTACTTCTTACTTCAGCCTGATGCTAATAATGCGGAACATAAGGTTCAATTCGGTACTTCTGGTCACCGTGGCACAGCAGACAAGCAAACTTTTAATGAAAACCACATTCTTGCTATCGCACAAGCAGTTGCAGAAGTACGTGCCAAGCAGGGGACTACAGGGCCGTTGTTTGTGGGCAAAGATACCCACGCGTTGTCAGAACCTGCGTTTTCAAGCGTAATCGAAGTTTTGATTGCGAATGGTGTAAAAGTCATCGTACAGCAGGATAATGGCTACACTCCAACACCTGGCATTTCTCACGCTATCTTAACTTACAATCTAAAGCATGATGAGAAAGCGGATGGCATCGTTATCACACCGTCTCATAATCCACCACAAGATGGCGGTATTAAGTACAATCCAACACATGGTGGTCCAGCAGAAGCTGAATTGACTCAAGCGATTGAAGATCGTGCGAACGAGATCATTGCTGGTGGCCTAAAAGATGTGAAGCGTCTAGCGCTAGCAGAAGCGAAAGCATCTGAGCTATTCGTAGAGATGGATTTGGTGAAGCCTTACATCGATGACTTAGTAAATGTTATCGATATGGAAGCGATCCAGAAATCGAAGTTGAAAATTGGTGTTGATCCACTTGGTGGCAGCGGCATTGATTACTGGCGTCAAATCGGCCAAGCATACAACTTAGATCTGACCTTGGTCAGCGAAGCGATTGACCCATCATTCCAGTTCATGTCGCTTGATAAGGACGGCGTGGTTCGTATGGACTGTTCTTCTCCATACGCAATGGCTGGTCTGCTAGCTCTGAAAGATGAATACGATCTTGCGTTTGGTAACGACCCAGACTATGACCGTCATGGTATCGT
>NZ_JAWPOL010000410.1:0-1032 GCF_033391095.1 Vibrio sp. Vb0667
AGCCTCTGTCTGCTTTGATATTGAACAAGTTGTTACTGCTACCACGAGCATTTTGCACCACTTTTTGTCCCCAGCCAGTTTCCAGAGCTGCTTGAGCAAGAAGCAATGATGGTTCTACACCCAACGCTTTCGCCGCCTTTTCAGCGTATGGCTTCATGGAGTTCACAAAAGATTCTGGCGAATCAAACTTAGCGGGAGTATGGCTGGTACGGGAAAGTTCGCCGGACTCAATCAAACGCTTTTCAATTTCACGCGCTTTTTTAGGGTCCACGCGACGATATTCTACGGCGCTGTTTGCCGCATCGCGCATTGCCGTTTCGCTCTTATCATTGCCTTGGCCAGCCGTCAGCTGTGCCACTATCATATCTGCCAAGCCCATAGAGCCATTTGCGCTCAGTTCACTCGCCATCTGCTCATCAAGCATCTGGCGGTAAAATTTCTCATTTTGGCTATTCATGATGTTCGACTCGAAGCCTTCGTTCGCTTCGCGCATCGACTTCAGCATCATGGATGTAAAGATAGACTCAAACTGACGAGCAGCCGCATGCAGTGCTTCTTGCTCGCCATCTTTGCCCTCTTTCACCGCTTTCTGACGCAGGCTATCGAGTGAGCTAATGTCGTGAATAAAACCGATATCGTTAGGATTCTTCATCATCGCAACCTCCTAACCATTAAATGATGATCAACTGGCCTTCGATGGCACCAGCTTGTTTCAATGCTTGTAAGATGGCCATCAAATCAGAAGGTGCTGCGCCCACTTCATTCACCGCACGTACGAGGTCATCCAGCGTTAAACCCGGCTCGAATTTGAACATCTTGCCTTTTTCTTCCGTCACTTCGATATCTGAATCGGGCACCACGACCGTTTGGCCGCCAGAGAAGCTGTTTGGTTGGCTAACGTTTAGATTTTCTTTGATGGCGACAGTCATGCCACCATGCGTCACTGCCGCAGGCTTAAGACGCACGTGTTTGCCAACGACAATCGTTCCAGTACGGGAGTTAACAATGATCTTCGCCGCGCCATCAGCTGGG
>NZ_JAWPOL010000411.1:0-1032 GCF_033391095.1 Vibrio sp. Vb0667
AGTGCTTCCTTTTGCTCGTTACGTTTTTCTAAGCGATTTACGCGACGCTCGTTTAATGCAAACAGCACTTGTTCATCAAAACGGTCACCAATACTGGACTCAACGACAGCCAACAAATCGCGAGCCGTCAAAGAGTGCTCTGCGCGAACCTCAAGATCCTTTTTCTCTTGCTCGGTGATGTTGAGTAGACGATCTTTCAACGCACCTAAGTTCTTGCGTAATGTTTCGTAACGTTCGATAAACGAGGCGCCTGTCGACTCACCCTTCAGCATTTTTTCAAACTGGAAACGGATGTCTCGTTCCGTATTGTTTTTTATCAGCTCAACCTGATCCGCAGAGATTTGCGTTTTTTGGATATCGGCAATCGCTTTATCGTTGTAAAAAGCATCGATTTCGGTGTGAATAAGACTTACTGCAAAATTCGCAAACAAGCTTGAAAGCGTCAAAGAATCCGAGCTTTTGATGATGGCATCTAACGCTTTTCGTAAATTTTCAGTCCCAGCGGTTTCACCGTAAGCCGCAGTAAACTGACCTTTCACTTGCGTCGCCATTTCGCTTAACGCTTCGCTAAGCTGCTGTTTAGAAATGCCTGGCGTCCACGTAATTCTTTTCGCTAATTGGTCCGCGTCATCTTTAGTTAAAGTGATACCTATCTGGTTAAAAGCGTTCTGCAATTGCGTCGAGACGTTCGTAACAAAATTCGCTTCGGTTAGCAGAAAATCAGATGCTTTGAGCTGTGCCAGATTCATCGATGGCAAATGAGCAAACGCATTGCGAAGGAACGAAGATGCGCTCTCACGAACCACGCTAGAACTCATTTGACGCGCCAAATCATCAACAAATGAGGCAATATCCCCAGTCGCTGATTTCAGCTCTTCAGCGCTTAACTTTGCAATCTGCTGCGCTTGCGTGCTTTCGGTTCCAAGCTGAAATTGAGTCACAAACTGAGTCGGCAATGACGCATCCACTTTGTCCGTAAGCTGTTCGGCAAACCAAGTTCGGAACTGACTTGCCAATGCATTGTTCATCTGC
>NZ_JAWPOL010000412.1:0-1031 GCF_033391095.1 Vibrio sp. Vb0667
TAATGACTTTTTAGTCACTTCTCAGTTGCACCCAGATAAACAGTATTTGGTGCAAATTTTGTCTACGCAATCGCGAGAATGTGCGGCTGCACTCGCCAAAGCGGTTTTGTCGATGTTGCCCAATGCTCATGTCATCGGTCACAGTACTCGCAATGTAATTTTGGATGGCGACATTTTTACCTCTGGCTGCCTCATCAACCTGATTGAGTTTGACCAAACCACGCTAACGTCTGCCGTCCAAGCGTATTCTTTCTCTCCCGATATAGACGGTGGCGAGCTCAAACGTTCGCTGCAGTTACAAAGCAACTCTCAAGTCATCATCAGTTTTGCCGTGCAAATCGAACGTCGTGATTATCCTTTGTATCAAACTTTTGCGACCGAAAACGTGCGAGTGTCTGGTGGATTAGCGCAGACCATAGAAGACGGCTGTTGGGTGCTCTATCAAAACCAGACATACGACAACGCCGTAGTGGCAGTGGCTTTGCACAGTGATACTTTGAAAACTTGGACAGACGCGTATTCCGAGTGGAACCCAATCGGCATGCCGCACAAAGTGACGCATGCGAAAGGCACGCGCTTGTATTGCTTAGGAGAGCGTAAAGCCCTCGATGTTTATAAGCATTATCTTGCCGACGGGCACGACGTGACGATTAACCAATTACTCAGTTTCCCGTTGTATCGAGAAACGTTGGGGCGCAAGGAAGTTTGTACCGTCACAGAACTTCACGCCGATGGAAGCATGAGTTTCGATAGGCCGTGGTGCCTCGGTGATGAGGTTCAGTTTTGCTATAACCATCCTTCTCTGACGTTAGAACAAGTGCGTCATGGGGTGGTGGAACTTGCCATGCATCAGCCGGAAGTAGTGATGATTTACAACTGCGCCTCGCGGCTGGATTTTATTGATAGCAGCGACGAAGTGCAGGCGTTTATGGATATTGCCGCGACCTTTGGCAGCTACTGCATGGGTGAAATACATGGTGACATTGGCCAGCCAGAAATTCTTCACCACAGTTTGACGTACCTTGCGATGC
>NZ_JAWPOL010000413.1:0-1030 GCF_033391095.1 Vibrio sp. Vb0667
CTCAGTTTTTGATAACCAATTGACTCATAAATTGAATTTTGCTTATTTGTTTTTGTTATATAAATTCGCTCTCAGTATGTTCTCAATCTTTCATATCTCAGATTAAGGTGACATAAGTCCTTGCGTTTGTTAATAATGTGTTTTGTTTTTGCGCGAGAGCAGCAGCGTGTTTGAGTGGTAGGTTATGCTCTTAGGTACGATGGAAATTAAAGCCAAGAAAGTAAAAGAGCAGCCTATTTCGCTCTTTTACTTTGTTAAGATTCGCTTGAGATGTTGACGGCTAATCCCAAGACAAAACCGTCCAATTGGCGTTATCTGCGCGTGCTTTTAATTGAGGGCAAGGATTCACCAAATATGCGTAATCTGCGTATTCGCATAAAGGTAAATCATTGATGGAGTCGGTGTAAAAATGGACTTCAGAATAAGATTCTGGTTGAGCATCTAACCATGCTTTCAAGCGTATAACTTTGCCTTCACGATAACTCGGAACGCCTGCAATTTCAGCGCTGTAGCTGCCGTGCTTCTCAACCAAATCAATTCCTAATGCGACGGGAATTCCTAATCGACGGCCGACCGCTTCGACTAAGAATGTCACGCTCGCAGAGATGATAACCATATCGATGTCATCGCGATCCAACTGTGCTATCAACGTTTTGGATTGCTCAAACTGCTTAGGCAGGATGTGGTGCTCTACACACTCTTCTACCAACGTATGGACGTATGCAACGGGCATGTCAGCCAATGGCGCCATACAGAATTCTAGGTAGTCCTCCATGTCCATTTTGCCTTCTGCGTACAAGGCCATTAAACGCTGATCTTCCTCTATGAAGTTTGATTGCGTTGCTATGCCTTTTTCAACCAAAAACGCATTCCAAATCATCGCACAGTCGGCGTTGATTAGAGTTTCGTCCATATCAAAGACGTACAAAGGTTTGGACATGTTAGGCTCTCACTGGTTGAATTTCATTAAGGTTAAACAGCAGCTCTAGTTGACTGCCGTTAGCTAGCAAGCGTTCGGATGAACGGTTGA
>NZ_JAWPOL010000414.1:0-1030 GCF_033391095.1 Vibrio sp. Vb0667
TAAGCGAAGGTGTCATTGATGCGGCGATAGAATACGCAGGGAAGTTACCATCGCCTCAATGCGAGATTTTTATCGCTTCTCTTGGCTGCGCGGCATCTAGACCTGATCCCGAGTCTATGGCTTATTCTAGCCGTGACGCTAATTACGTATTAAATGTGCACGGAAGATGGGACTCCGCAGAAGATGACCAAGCTTGTATCGCGTGGGCGAGAGACTTTTTTGCCAAAACCAAACCGTATGCCAGTGGCGGTGCGTACATTAACTTCATGACGCAAGATGAAGCAGAACGCACTGAATCCGCATATGGCCCAACGTATGCGCGCTTGCAAGAAGTGAAGAAGAAGTTTGATCCAAACAACTTGTTCAGAATGAATCAGAACATCAAGCCAGAGTGAGTTCAACGTTAGTCTACTTTCGTCAGCTTAGTCACTATGGCTCCATAATCTTATGGAGCCATTTCTAGGTAATTTATTGAGTTTTTGGGTTATTTATTGCTTTTTTAAGTGATGAGATAACAAGTTTGCTCAATTTGCCAGATGCTAATGTGTTTGAATAAAACAGACCCAACGTCATTGATGGCAGATGATTATTAATATCGAAGCTAGTTTTTAACTTTACATGTTCGTGCTCTTGAACTGCTTTCTGAGCAAACAAGTGGTTGACTGGCATCAATGCGTTTGAGTCTTTTAAAGTTGATAAACATAAGTTCGCATTATCGCTGCGAAGAACAATGTTTGATCTCAATTTTAACTTATGAAGTGTGTGTTCTATTTTACTATTTTTAGTCGTGAAATTTGGAATTACAGATACAACTAAAGGGAAGCGAGAAATATCTTCTAAACACACCAACTGTTGGCTTAGCGGGTGATCTTTTCTAGCTATAAAATTGAAGCTAACTGGTAACAAGGGTTCGCGAACAAGATCTTTAGAAACATCGATAGGATGGTAGTTGATACCGATATGAATTTTGGTGTTGAGTATTTGTTGTTCAGTAGATTCGGACCAATTCACGATGCGAATCGTTGCACTC
>NZ_JAWPOL010000415.1:0-1029 GCF_033391095.1 Vibrio sp. Vb0667
AACCGGTTGAGGTGGATAGGCAAAACCGGTGTGGTCTGATACGTTGAGAAATTCGTTTTTCAGCCTATTTAAAGGACGACTCATGATCGATTTCGACAACTCCTCTGTGTTCAAGCTTAAGCCTATTGACGTTTCCAAAGTCAGAGATGATTTCCACAAATTTTTGATTGATGGTGAGACCATTTTCGCCGCTTTTAAAACCGTTCGTGACCAAGTGGTGTTTACCAACAAACGAGTGATTGCGGCGAATGTGCAAGGGATTACGGGCTCAAAAGTGGATTACACGTCGCTGCCTTACAGCAAGATCAATGCATTCTCTATTGAGACTTCCGGCACGTTTGATCTCGATTGCGAAATTGAGTTTTTCTTAAGTGAAGTGGGACGAGTTCGGTTTGAAATTAAAGGCTCATTTGACCTTGTTGCGTTCAATCGTATGATCAGTGAACGCGTGCTTGATTAGGTTATGGGGCTCTTAAACCAGAAAAAAAAAGTAAAGGAAGCAGACAAAAGCGAGCAACGTTGCTGATAACACTGGGTAGATGATGTATGAGTCTTGCTTGTTGGTTCGTTGAAAACACAACGACACAAGCAGAACATTGTAAACCACGAGCAGCAGGCTGATCATGGTGCCACTGTTTAGGTTGAGGCTAGAGAGTTGGGTAAGAAAAAACGCCAATAATAAATAGTCGAAGATGATTAGCCATAAAAAGGCTTTCTTCAACACATCACGTCTTTTTGTGTCGGGCATTGGCTCGTGCATATTGAACTCTACTAAAAGTCACGGCAATTGGATTAGGGATTAAAAAGGTCACCAGCAGGGCGAGGTGACCTTTGTGGTTTATGGCGTTGACAAGCATTATAGTGCTTGGATTTTCGCTTCTTGTTTTTCTGCGTCCGCCGAGTAGCGGATCACTTCTTGTCGAATAACGGGTTGGTTAAATTCCGCTTTTTGTTTCGCTTTTTGCAGCTCGCTGTCATCTTGATTGCCAAATAGGGTCTCAAGCACTTTTGCTGCTGGTGTTGTCAGAA
>NZ_JAWPOL010000416.1:0-1029 GCF_033391095.1 Vibrio sp. Vb0667
GACGGTGTCAAAAGAGCAGAACTTAGATGAGCTGTACGATGAAGTGATTGCCGAGTTACTCGATGTGTTGGTTTCTCCTAGTGCTGTGAAGTTTTGATCATGACTGAATACACATGGTTAGCGCCGGCTATTTTGTGCGGCGTGATTGCGCTAATTGGTAACGTCGTACTGGGCCAGCAAGTATTAAAGCGGCAGATCATTTTCATCGACCTTGCGGTGGCTCAAGTCGCAGCATTGGGTGCGGCGCTTAGTCATTATTGGCTAAACTCATCTACTTTGTACGTGAGGATTCCTTGGTTATCGGAATCTTGGCTTGGTGCAATGCTTGGCCCTTGGATAATGTCGTTATTGTTATGCGGATTGATTGCTGCATTAGAAAAGCGAAATCATCCGCATCTTGAGCCGATGATTGGCAGCTTGTTTGTGGTATCTGCCTCTTTGGCGGTGTTACTTGTTAGCAAAGACCCACATGGTGCTGATTTCATTCAAGGGATTTTGAATGGTCAGCTACTGTGGTCGACATGGCAAGATGTTTGGCCGTTGACGGTAATCACTGGTGCGATGTTGTTGCTAGTACGTACAAAGCCCGAATTTATGCGTGGTAGCGGTTTTTATCTCATCTTCGCTATCTTGATGCCGATCACGGTCAAACTGACGGGTATTTACCTAGAGTTTGCTTTGTTGGTGATTCCCGCTTTATGCGCTGCGAGCCTTAAAGGTAGACGTTTTTTAACCGCCAGTTTAGGTATCGGAACAATTGGTATTTTGTTGGGGATAGCAGCTTCTGCAAAGTATGATTTGCCTAGTGGTGCAACGATTGTTATTACGCTGTTTATGACGGGTTTAGTATTTAATCTCTTCTCACCGCTGAGAAAAATCGTGTTGTTACAGATGAAGAGTTAATACCAAGCACCATTTGCGGTAATGGTGCTTTTTTTTTGCTTGTATTCAATTGGTTAGTTCCTCGCTCCATTTCTCTGTTTTAGTATTCAACTTGAGAACCGCCAGAAACATCATCAAGTTGTCTTG
>NZ_JAWPOL010000417.1:0-1028 GCF_033391095.1 Vibrio sp. Vb0667
CCATTCTCAGGAGGCATACTCATGTTAGAACTTTTCATGCAGCCTGAAGCATGGGTGATATTTGCCACCTTATTTGCTCTCGAAGTTGTTTTAGGCGTAGATAACGTCGTCTTTATTTCCGTTTTATGTGAAAGATTGCCATCCCACCAGAGAAAGCTCGCACGAAACCTAGGTATTGGTCTTGCGGTGTTCGCGCGTATTGGATTGGTGTTTTCTATCACATGGATCATGCAACTTACCCAACCACTATTTAGCGTTGCAAACCATGCAGTGACAGGTCGAGATATGATAATGATCTTGGGTGGTGCGTTTTTGTTAGCGAAAAGCTTAAAAGAGCTTTGGAGCTGGTTAACTCACAATGAAACCAATCACTCTACCCATGTGCGCACGGGATTGGCGGTGGTTTTGTTACAAATCGTTGCGGTTGATGCGGTATTCTCGATGGATTCTGTCATCACAGCAGTCGGTTTAACAAGTGAAGTACCGCTTATGGTTGCTGCAATTATTGCTTCTGCATTGGTCATGGTTATGACTGCTGAGAAGATCAATAACCTAGTTACCCGTTACCCTGGTTTCAAAACCTTAGCGCTACTGTTCCTAGTATTGCTGGGTGGCTTGCTGATGGCCGAAGGCTTCGCAATCCATATCAATAAAGGGTATGTGTACTTTGCGATGGCGTTTGGTTTGGTGCTGGAACTGTGTCACATCCAACTAAAGAACAAACAGCGCCGAACTATCCAGCGAATCAGACCAATGCATGACGTAGCTACCTAGAATTCTTGTTAACTACATGAAAAATAAATTATCATGGGTAAGCAAATGAGTGCCGGAGCGCTTTAAGGTGAAAACTGAGTTGTAGAGAACTCGGTTTTTCAACTTTAACTTCAGGAGAAAGAAGTGCGTTTGTCTACAGTGGTTCCTTCAGCCAAGCTTGTACTCATTTAGCTCGGTACTCCGGAATTATGGTTCGGCTCATAATAATTCTTTTATTAGCTCTGCTCGTTCTGTCTTTGCTGCTAGCATCATCT
>NZ_JAWPOL010000041.1:0-30604 GCF_033391095.1 Vibrio sp. Vb0667
TTCGCGATCCGTGAAGGTGGCCGTACAGTAGGTGCTGGTGTTGTTGCTAAGATCTTCGACTAATTCATAGCGAATTAGCGATGCTTTCGGAAAATCTTGAATTAGATTTGACGAACCAGTAGCAAAAAGGGCATCATTTGATGCCCTTTTTCTGCACTCAACATTATTTTTGCTGTTTTCTTGTTCAGAAGTGGGTTGGGCGCAGAGCAAGATTAAGCAAAGAGGCTTAATCTTAAGAAGAGTACGCTGATTTTTTCAGCGATATGGAGTTTGCCCTGCAACAGCGGGGTTGTTGTCGTCTATATTAAGACTTGTAACAGGTTGGTTTTATGAAAGCAAATAATGCTGAAACTCCTGATAGCTCAAACGCAGCAGATACGTTTAAGTGGGTAGCCGCTTTCGTATTGGCAGCTGCCGCTGTTGTGGGTAATTACCTGTATGGTGAAATGTCTGTAGTGGTTCGTGCTGCAGGCGTTGTTGTTCTTATTGCAGCTGCCTTAGGCGTTGCAGCAACAACGACTAAAGGTAAAGCAGCGATCAGTTTTGCAAAAGAATCTCGTATGGAAGTACGTAAAGTTGTTTGGCCTACTCGCCAAGAAACCATGCAAACAACACTGATCGTTTTAGCTGTAAGTATTGTAATGGCTCTAGTGCTATGGGGTATTGACGGAATTATGGTTCGTCTAGTAGCTCTAGCAACTGGGGTATAGAGGGTTTTTATTCATGAGTGAAGCTCCAAAAAAACGCTGGTATGTGGTTCAAGCCTTCTCTGGATTTGAAGGTCGTGTAGCTCAATCTCTGCGCGAGCATATCAAAATGCACGGCATGGAAGAGCTATTCGGTGAAGTACTGGTTCCTACTGAAGAAGTAGTGGAAATGCGCGCGGGTCAGCGTCGCAAATCTGAGCGTAAGTTCTTCCCAGGTTACGTCCTTGTTCAGATGATTATGAACGATGAATCATGGCACCTAGTACGCAGTGTGCCGCGTGTCATGGGCTTCATTGGTGGTACCTCAGACCGTCCGGCACCTATCACGGATAAAGAGGCTGACGCGATTCTTAATCGTCTTGAGAAAGCGAGTGAAGCGCCTCGTCCACGTACAATGTACGAAGCGGGTGAAGTGGTACGTGTTAACGAAGGTCCATTTGCTGACTTCAACGGTACTGTTGAAGAAGTGGATTACGAGAAGAGCCGCCTGAAAGTGTCTGTATCGATCTTTGGTCGTGCGACACCAGTTGAGCTTGAATTTGGTCAGGTTGAAAAGCTGGACTAAGACTCTTCGTTAAAGAGTATAAAAAATCACCTTTTTAGGGTTGTATAAGGCGCGGATTATGACTATAATTTCGCGCCTTTTTACTTCAAGTGAAGTAAAAAGTTTCTTACACAAACGGGGAGCTGATCCGCGATTAGCGTTTGTACCCAAACTTAGGAATTATCATGGCTAAGAAAGTTGAAGCTTACATCAAGCTACAAGTTGCTGCTGGTATGGCTAACCCTAGTCCACCAGTAGGTCCTGCACTAGGTCAACACGGTGTGAACATCATGGAATTCTGTAAAGCGTTCAACGCAAAAACAGAATCTATTGAGAAAGGTCTACCAACTCCAGTAGTTATCACAGTATACAGCGACCGTTCTTTCACGTTCGTAACTAAGACCCCACCTGCTGCTGTTCTTCTTAAGAAAGCTGCTGGCGTTAAGTCTGGTTCAGGTCGTCCAAACACTGAAAAAGTTGGTACTGTAACTGACGCTCAAATCCAAGAAATCGCAGAAACTAAAGCTGCTGATATGACTGGTGCTGACATCGAAGCGATGAAGCGTTCTATCGCTGGTACTGCTCGTTCAATGGGCCTAGTGGTAGAGGGTTAATAAGATGGCAAAACTAACTAAGCGCATGCGCGTAATCCGCGAAAAAGTTGACGTAACTAAAGAATACGAAATCAACGAAGCTGTTGCTCTTCTTCAAGAACTAGCGACTGCTAAATTCGTTGAGTCTGTAGACGTTGCTGTTAACCTAGGCATTGATGCTCGTAAATCTGACCAGAACGTACGTGGTGCAACTGTACTACCTCACGGTACTGGCCGCGAAATCCGCGTTGCAGTGTTCACTCAAGGTGCTAACGCTGAAGCAGCTAAAGAAGCTGGCGCAGACATCGTAGGTATGGAAGATCTTGCTGAGCAAGTTAAGAAAGGCGAAATGAACTTTGACGTAGTTGTTGCTTCTCCAGATGCAATGCGCGTTGTAGGTCAACTAGGTACTATCCTAGGTCCTCGCGGTCTTATGCCAAACCCTAAAGTTGGTACTGTAACTCCTAACGTTGCTGAAGCAGTTAAAAACGCTAAAGCTGGTCAGGTTCGTTACCGTAACGACAAAAACGGCATCATCCACACTACTATCGGTAAAGCAAACTTCTCTGCTGAGCAGATCAAAGAGAACCTAGAAGCACTTCTAGTTGCTCTGAAGAAAGCTAAGCCATCTTCAGCGAAAGGTACTTTCCTGAAGAAAGTAAGCATCTCTACTACTATGGGTGCTGGTGTTGCTGTTGATCAGGCTAGCCTGAACACTCAAGCATAATTTATTTGCTTAGGCGCAAAATTAGTGTATAATTTTGCGCCTAATATTTGTGGTTGGGGCTGAACTTTGGTTCTTTGAACTGTCTCCTAGTTCGAAATGAATTAAGACCCAGTCTCCGTCCAAGACCGTAGGTGTTTGTGTAAAAGCAAACTTAATTATCCTACGTAGATGGTGCCCGAACTGACAGAAAGCTCTATGTAATATAGTTAACTTTCTTCTGGGGAAGCACCTCAATAGCTCTCACTGTCGTGATGATAGTGAGTGGTGTAACGACAACCAGGAGTAAATCCAAGATGGCTTTAAACCTTCAAGACAAAAAAGCAATTGTTGCTGAAGTCAACGAAGCTGCCAGTGGTGCACTTTCTGCAGTTGTAGCTGATTCTCGTGGCGTTCAAGTTGGCGCGATGACTTCTCTACGTAAACAAGCTCGTGAAGCTGGCGTTTACATGAGAGTTGTTCGTAACACTCTTGCTCGTCGTGCGGTTGAAGGTACTGAGTACGAGTGTCTAACTGACACTTTCACTGGTCCTACTCTAATCGCATTCTCTAATGAGCACCCAGGTGCTGCAGCGCGTCTTTTCAAAGACTTCGCTAAAGAGAACAAAGATTTCGAGATCAAAGCTGCTGCATTTGAAGGCGCTTTAACTGACGCTGAAGTACTAGCAACACTACCAACTTACGACGAAGCAATTGCACGCCTAATGATGTGCATGAAAGAAGCTTCGGCTGGCAAGCTGGCGCGTACTATCGCAGCTATCCGCGATCAAAAACAAGAAGCAGCGGCATAAGCCTTGCTTTTTACTGGTTGCTTAATAAACTTATTGTTGACTTAAAAGAGAATTGTTATGTCTATTACTAACGAGCAAATCCTAGACGCAGTTGCAGAAATGTCTGTAATGCAAGTTGTTGAACTAATCGAAGCAATGGAAGAGAAATTCGGTGTTTCTGCTGCTGCTGCTGTTGTAGCTGGCGGCGCTGCTGCAGGCGAAGCTGCTGCTGAGCAAACTGAATTCGACGTAATCCTAGAAGCTGCTGGCGGTAACAAAGTTGCTGTAATCAAAGCAGTACGTGGCGCAACTGGCCTAGGTCTTAAAGAAGCTAAAGCTCTAGTAGACGGCGCTCCAGCACCTCTTAAAGAAGGTGTTGAGAAAGCAGAAGCTGAAGCTCTTAAAGCTCAGCTAGAAGAAGCTGGTGCAACTGTTGCTGTTAAGTAATTATTGCATAGTTTCTTAGCCTAACGGCTAATTGGCTGGTGGTTTTTTAACCACCGGCCTTTTTGCGCTGTAGGGTATAGGCGAATTTTCCCGCTGTTTAAGCGCCTGATATCCATGCAAAAAACATTTCATTCTTACGAAATGAAATGTCACTACAGTAAACAGCTATATTAGTCACTGTCCCTTACCCCCCTTAAGTAACTAGGAGCGGGCGGACAGTTTGGGTCACTTATCAGCGAGCTGAGGAACCCCATGGTTTACTCTTATACCGAGAAAAAGCGCATCCGTAAGGACTTTGGTACTCGTCCACAAGTTTTGGACATTCCATACCTGCTATCGATCCAGCTCGATTCGTTCGACAAATTTATCGAACAGGATCCTGAAGGTCAATACGGTCTTGAAGCCGCTTTCCGTTCTGTATTCCCGATTCAGAGCTACAACGGCAATTCTGAGCTGCAATACGTTAGCTACCGTCTTGGTGAGCCAGTTTTTGACGTTAAAGAATGTCAAATCCGCGGTGTAACTTACTCAAAGCCACTACGTGTAAAACTACGCCTAGTTATCTTTGATAAAGACGCGCCAGCAGGTACTGTAAAAGACATTAAAGAACAAGAAGTCTACATGGGTGAAATTCCACTCATGACAGACAATGGTACCTTCGTAATCAACGGTACCGAGAGGGTTATCGTATCCCAGCTGCACCGAAGCCCAGGCGTGTTCTTCGACAGCGATAAGGGTAAGACCCACTCTTCAGGTAAAGTTTTATACAACGCACGTGTTATTCCTTACCGTGGTTCATGGCTTGATTTCGAGTTTGATCCTAAGGATAACTTGTACGTTCGTATCGACCGCCGTCGTAAGCTACCAGCATCGATCATCCTTCGAGCACTAGGTAAGTCGACAGAAGAAATCCTAGATATCTTCTTCGAGAAAGTGAACTTCGAAGTGAAAGACCAAACTCTATTGATGGAGTTGGTTCCTGATCGTCTACGTGGTGAAACTGCGTCATTCGACATCGAAGCAAATGGTAAAGTTTACGTTGAGCAGGGTCGTCGCGTAACAGCTCGTCATATCCGCCAACTAGAAAAAGATGGCGTTGATCACATCGAAGTACCAGTTGAGTACATCGTTGGTAAAGTTGCATCTAAAGATTACATCAATGAAGCAACTGGCGAGATCATTGTTAACGCTAACCAGGAAATCAGCCTGGAAGCATTAGCGAACCTATCTCAGGCAGGCCACAAAGCGCTAGAAGTTCTATTTACGAACGATCTAGACCACGGTCCATTCATGTCAGAAACATTACGTATCGACAGCACGGTTGATCGTATTTCTGCATTGGTAGAAATCTACCGCATGATGCGCCCTGGTGAGCCGCCAACAAAAGAAGCTGCAGAAGCTCTATTCGAAAGCCTATTCTTCTCTGAAGAGCGTTACGATCTATCGACTGTTGGTCGTATGAAGTTCAACAGCTCTATCGGCCGTGAAGATGCTCAAGAGCAAGGCACACTTGATGAAACTGATATCATCGAAGTGATGAAGAAGCTGATCGCGATCCGTAACGGTAAGGGCGAAGTGGACGATATCGACCACCTAGGCAACCGTCGTATCCGTTCTGTAGGCGAAATGGCTGAGAACCAGTTCCGTGTAGGTCTAGTACGTGTTGAGCGTGCAGTTAAAGAGCGTCTAAGCCTAGGCGATCTTGACGCAATCATGCCTCAAGACTTGATCAACGCGAAGCCAATTTCTGCGGCAGTTAAAGAATTCTTTGGCTCTTCACAGCTTTCACAGTTCATGGACCAAAACAACCCGCTATCAGAAGTAACGCACAAGCGTCGTATTTCTGCGTTGGGTCCTGGCGGTCTAACTCGTGAACGTGCTGGCTTCGAAGTACGTGACGTACACGTAACTCACTACGGTCGTCTATGTCCTATCGAAACGCCTGAAGGTCCAAACATCGGTCTGATCAACTCTCTATCTGCGTTTGCGCGTTGTAACGAGTACGGTTTCCTAGAGACACCATACCGTCGCGTTGTAGATGGCGTAGTAACAGACGAAGTAGATTACCTATCTGCAATCGAAGAAGGCCAATTCGTTATCGCACAGGCGAACGCTAAGCTAAACGAAGATGGTACTTTTGCAGATGAGCTGATCACAGCTCGTCAGAAAGGTGAATCTGGTCTACACCCTCGTGAGCACGCTCAGTACATGGACGTTGCGACAAACCAGGTTGTATCTATCGCTGCATCGCTTATCCCGTTCCTAGAACACGATGATGCGAACCGTGCATTGATGGGTGCGAACATGCAACGTCAGGCAGTTCCAACACTGAAAGCTGACAAACCGCTTGTTGGTACTGGTATTGAACGTAACGTAGCAGTTGACTCAGGTGTAACTGCAGTTGCTAAACGTGGTGGTGTAATCCAGTCAGTAGATGCTTCTCGTATCGTTGTTAAAGTTAACGAAGAAGAGCTAGTACCAGGTGAAGCTGGTATCGACATCTACAACCTGACTAAATACACACGTTCTAACCAGAACACATGTATTAACCAGCGCCCATGTGTGATGCCAGGTGAGCCTGTATCACGCGGTGACGTTCTTGCTGATGGTCCTTCAACAGACCTTGGTGAACTAGCGCTTGGTCAAAACATGCGTATCGCGTTCATGCCTTGGAACGGTTACAACTTCGAAGACTCGATCTTAGTATCTGAGCGCGTAGTTCAAGAAGACCGTTTCACGACTATCCACATCCAAGAACTGACTTGTGTGGCGCGTGATACTAAGCTTGGTTCTGAAGAGATCACAGCGGATATTCCAAACGTAGGTGAGTCTGCTCTGTCTAAACTAGACGAGTCAGGTATCGTTTACATCGGTGCTGAAGTTAAGGGTGGCGACATCCTAGTTGGTAAAGTTACACCTAAAGGTGAAACTCAGCTAACGCCTGAAGAGAAGCTACTACGTGCAATCTTCGGTGAAAAAGCATCTGACGTTAAAGATACTTCACTACGTGTACCTAACTCTGTATCAGGTACGATCATCGACGTTCAAGTCTTTACTCGCGATGGCGTAGAGAAAGACAAGCGTGCGCTTGAAATCGAACAGATGCAGCTTAAAGAAGCGAAGAAAGACCTAACTGAAGAATTCCAGATTCTTGAGGGCGGCCTTCTAAACCGTGTTAAAGCTGTATTGATTGAAGGCGGTTACTCTGAAGCGAAACTAGACACAACTGATCGTAAGAAGTGGCTAGAACTAACGCTAGAAGATGACGCACTACAAACTCAGCTTGAGCAACTTGCTGAGCAGTGGGATGAGCTAAAAGCTGACTTCGATAAGAAGTTCGAAACTAAGCGTCGTAAGATCACTCAAGGTGATGATTTAGCACCTGGCGTCCTGAAGATCGTTAAGGTTTACCTAGCGGTTAAACGTCGCATTCAGCCTGGTGATAAGATGGCGGGTCGTCACGGTAACAAGGGTGTAATCTCTAAGATCAACCCTGTTGAAGACATGCCATACGATGAGAAAGGTCAGCCTGTAGACATCGTACTTAACCCACTGGGTGTACCTTCGCGTATGAACATCGGTCAGATCCTAGAAGTACACTTAGGTCTGGCAGCGAAAGGTATCGGTGACAAGATCAACCAGATGGTTAAAGAGCAGCAAGAACTAGCGAAATTCCGCGAGTTCCTACAAAAAGTTTACGATCTAGGCGACACTCGCCAGAAAGTAGACATTGCTTCTCTATCTGATGATGAAGTACGTACTCTGATCAAGAACTTGCGTGGCGGTCTACCAATCGCGACTCCTGTATTTGATGGCGCTCCAGAAGAGTCAATCAAAGCACTTCTTGAGCTAGCAGATCTACCAACATCAGGTCAGTTAACACTGTTTGATGGTCGCACAGGTGATGCGTTTGAGCGTCCTGTAACTGTTGGTTACATGTACATGCTGAAACTGAACCACCTTGTTGATGACAAGATGCACGCTCGTTCAACTGGTTCGTACAGCCTAGTAACTCAGCAGCCACTAGGTGGTAAAGCTCAGTTCGGTGGTCAGCGTTTCGGTGAGATGGAAGTATGGGCACTAGAAGCATACGGTGCTGCTTACACGCTACAAGAAATGCTAACGGTTAAGTCGGATGACGTTAACGGCCGTACTAAGATGTACAAGAACATCGTAGACGGTAACCACAGCATGGAACCTGGCATGCCAGAATCGTTCAACGTACTGTTGAAAGAGATCCGCTCGCTAGGTATCAACATCGAGCTAGAAGACGAAGAGTAATCCTTTTCTCTCTTGATGAAAGTCGAGAGAATCAAAGCGATTATTTGGAAGAAGGTGCTCACTTTAGCGAGTGAGCTCCTTTTAACTCCTTACAGGAGCTGATTGTGAAAGACTTATTAAACTTTCTAAAAGCACAGCATAAGACCGAAGAATTTGATGCAATCAAAATCGGTCTATCTTCACCAGACATGATCCGTTCATGGTCTTTCGGTGAAGTTAAAAAACCTGAAACGATCAACTATCGTACGTTCAAACCTGAACGCGATGGTCTGTTCTGTGCGCGTATCTTTGGTCCAGTTAAAGACTACGAATGTCTTTGTGGTAAGTACAAGCGCCTGAAGCACCGTGGTGTTATCTGTGAGAAGTGTGGTGTAGAAGTTACACAAACTAAAGTTCGTCGTGACCGTATGGGCCACATTGAACTGGCTTCACCAGTAGCTCACATCTGGTTCCTAAAATCGCTACCGTCTCGTATCGGTCTACTAATGGATATCCCTCTACGTGATATCGAACGCGTTCTGTACTTCGAAATGTACGTAGTAACAGAGCCTGGTATGACTGATCTAGAAAAAGGTCAGATGCTTACTGAAGAAGAGTATCTAGATCGTCTAGAAGAGTGGGGCGACGAGTTCACTGCTAAGATGGGTGCGGAAGCTATCAAGGACCTACTAGGTTCTATGGATATGCACGCTGAAGCAGAACAAATGCGTGAAGAGTTAGAGACAACAAACTCTGAAACTAAGCGTAAGAAAGTAACTAAGCGTCTTAAGCTGGTAGAAGCGTTCATCGCATCGGGTAACAACCCTGAGTGGATGATCCTAACTGTACTTCCAGTACTTCCGCCAGATCTACGTCCTCTAGTACCTCTAGATGGCGGTCGCTTTGCGACTTCTGATCTTAACGATCTATACCGTCGTGTGATCAACCGTAACAACCGTTTGAAGCGTCTTCTAGAGCTAGCTGCTCCGGACATCATCGTACGTAACGAAAAACGTATGCTGCAAGAGTCTGTTGATGCGCTACTAGATAACGGTCGTCGTGGTCGTGCGATCACAGGTTCTAACAAGCGTCCTCTGAAATCTCTTGCTGATATGATCAAGGGTAAACAAGGTCGTTTCCGTCAGAACCTTCTAGGTAAACGTGTAGACTACTCTGGCCGTTCTGTAATCACAGTAGGTCCATACCTTCGTCTACACCAGTGTGGTCTTCCTAAGAAGATGGCACTTGAGCTATTCAAACCATTCATCTACAGCAAGCTAGAGACTCGTGGTCTTGCGACTACAATCAAAGCTGCTAAGAAAATGGTAGAGCGTGAAGAAGCGGTCGTTTGGGATATCCTAGACGAAGTAATCCGTGAACACCCAGTACTATTGAACCGTGCACCGACACTTCACCGTCTAGGTATCCAGGCGTTCGAACCAGTACTGATCGAAGGTAAAGCGATTCAGCTACACCCACTTGTTTGTGCGGCGTACAACGCGGACTTCGATGGTGACCAAATGGCGGTTCACGTACCTCTAACTCTAGAGGCACAGCTTGAAGCTCGTACTCTGATGATGTCGACAAACAACATTCTGTCGCCAGCGTCAGGTGATCCGATCATCGTACCTTCTCAGGACGTTGTATTGGGTCTGTACTACATGACTCGTGAAAAGATCAACGTGAAAGGTGAAGGCATGTACCTTTCTGGCCCAGAAGAGGCTGAGAAAGCATACCGCACTAAACAAGCTGAGCTTCACGCACGCGTTAAAGTACGTATTACAGAAACTGTTGTAGACGAAGATGGCAACAGCACTACAGAAACCAAGATGGTAGACACCACTGTTGGTCGTGCAATGCTATGGCAAATCGTGCCAGCTGGTCTACCGTACAGCATCGTTAACCAAAAGCTAGGTAAGAAGCAAATCTCTAACCTACTTAACGAGGCGTACCGTAAACTAGGTCTGAAAGACACAGTAATCTTCGCTGACCAAATCATGTACACAGGTTTCGCATACGCGGCACTTTCTGGTGTATCTGTTGGTATCGACGATATGGTTGTACCTGCAGCTAAGTACACTGAAATCGCAGAAGCGGAAGAAGAAGTACGTGAAATCCAGGAACAGTACCAATCAGGTCTTGTTACTGCGGGCGAACGCTACAACAAAGTTATCGATATCTGGGCATCGACCAACGACCGTGTTGCGAAAGCAATGATGGAAAACCTTTCATCTGAAACGGTAGTTAACCGTGACGGTGAAGAGGAACAGCAAGAGTCATTCAACAGCATCTATATGATGGCGGACTCGGGCGCTCGTGGTTCTGCAGCACAGATTCGTCAGCTTGCGGGTATGCGTGGTCTGATGGCGCGTCCAGATGGTTCAATCATCGAAACGCCGATCACAGCGAACTTTAAAGAAGGTCTAAACGTACTTCAGTACTTTATCTCAACGCACGGTGCTCGTAAGGGTCTTGCGGATACGGCACTGAAAACAGCGAACTCGGGTTACCTAACTCGTCGTCTAGTAGACGTTGCTCAAGACGTTGTTGTAACTGAACATGACTGTGGCACTCACGAAGGTGTCGACATGATGCCTCACATCGAGGGTGGTGATGTTAAAGTTGCACTTTCTGAGCTTGCTCTTGGTCGTGTTGTTGCTGAAGACGTACTAAAACCTGGCACTGAAGACGTTCTTATTCCACGTAACACCCTGATCGATGAGAAATGGTGTCAAATCATGGAAGAGAACTCAGTAGACAGCATGAAAGTGCGCTCTGTAGTAACGTGTGATTCTGACTTCGGTTGTTGTGCACAATGTTACGGTCGTGACCTAGCACGTGGTCACCTAGTGAACCAAGGTGAAGCAGTGGGTGTTATTGCTGCTCAGTCTATCGGTGAGCCAGGTACACAGCTAACGATGCGTACGTTCCACATCGGTGGTGCGGCATCGACAGCAGCGGCAGAGAACAGTGTTCAAGTTAAGAACAACGGTTCTATCAAGCTACACAACGCTAAATCTGTATTGGCTGATGACGGTAAGATCGTTATCACTTCTCGTGCGACAGAGTTAACTATCGTTGATGAGTTTGGTCGTACTAAAGAGAAGCACAAACTGCCTTACGGTACGCTACTAAGCAAAGGCGATGGTGATACAGTTCAAGCTGGCGAAACAGTTGCAAACTGGGAAGCGCACACACTACCTATCATTACTGAGGTAGCAGGTCGCATCCAGTTCGTAGATATGATCGACGGCGTAACAGTATCTCGTCAAACTGATGACCTAACTGGTCTATCTTCAAGCGAAGTAACTGACCCAGCAGCTCGCCCTTCAGCAGGTAAAGATATGCGTCCAGCTATCAAACTTGTTGACGAGCAAGGTAACGATGTAATGATCCCTGGTACTGATATGCCAGCTCACTACTTCCTACCTGGTAAAGCGATTGTGAACATCGAAGATGGCGCAGCAGTAGGTGTTGGTGCAACACTAGCACGTATTCCTCAGAAGTCTGGCGGTAACAAAGATATCACCGGTGGTCTTCCACGAGTTGCTGACCTATTTGAAGCACGTAAGCCGAAAGAGCCTGCAATCCTTGCTGAGCACACAGGTACTGTGAGCTTTGGTAAAGAGACGAAAGGTAAACGTCGCCTAGTGATCACACGTGAAAGCGGTGAAGCTTACGAAGAGATGATTCCTAAGCATCGTCAGTTGAACGTATTCGAAGGTGAAAAAGTTGAACGTGGTGATGTGATCGCAGATGGTCCAGAGTCTCCACATGACATCCTACGTCTACGTGGCGTACACGCGGTAACGCAGTACATTGCTAACGAAGTACAGGAAGTTTACCGTCTACAAGGCGTTAAGATTAACGATAAGCACATTGAAACTATCGTTCGTCAGATGCTACGTAAGTGTACTATTACTCACTCTGGTGACTCTGAGTTCCTACCTGGTGAACAGATTGAGTACTCACAAGTTAAGATTGCTAACCGTAACCTAGAAGCTGAAGGCAAAGAGCCTGCACGTTTCGAACGTGAACTACTAGGTATTACTAAAGCATCTCTAGCGACTGAGTCGTTCATCTCTGCGGCATCGTTCCAGGAGACAACTCGCGTACTAACAGAAGCTGCGGTTTCTGGTAAGCGTGATGACCTACGTGGTCTGAAAGAGAACGTAATTGTTGGTCGTCTGATCCCAGCTGGTACTGGTTTCGCATACCACCAAGAGCGTCAAGCTAAACGTTCTGAAGCGCAAGATGGTCCTTCTGCTGAGCAAGCAACGGATAACCTAGCGGCACTTCTAAACGCTGGTTTCTCTTCTGAAGAGTAAGTCATATAACGAGTAATCGTTAAAAGCTTAAGAAAAAGGCACCTTCGGGTGCCTTTTTAGTTTTTATACTACTTTGTTCTTCCGGTGGGATTTTCGATAAAGCTAGAAACAAAAAAGACCGACGATGATCGTCAGTCTTTTCTCTCACTCTATTTCTAAATGTTTGCAAATACTAAGCCCCAGGTGGCATAGACAGGCTTTCTGCGATTTGCTGTATCAGATAGTCCTCGACTTCAAAGCGAGTCTCAAGAATTTCCCCAATGAGACACATATCAGAATCGAAATCATTTAATTCATCATCTTCAGTCACTTCTGAGTACTTATCGTTAAAGTTCAATAATGGTTCAGTCGTTAGAACAATTTGACCATAGGTTTGATTGATCTCATTAGTCACGACAAAGCCGGTTGCTTTCCAACGGTCCATAACCATGTCATAAATTTTAAAGTGGCCTTCGGAGATGTAATCAACGAGGTGCTGACAGAAATCCTGCAGTTCGGAAGGAGATGGGAGTTCAATAACATTGGTTTTCGAACAAGGTTGCAGCGCTGCAAGCTTACAATATTCAACAATCAGGGATTGTCGTGTCTCTAACCAGTGATCAATGACATCACTTGAGCCACCCCACTGGTCTTGTGTTTGTTTGAATTTTCTTAGCATGACCATGCCCTCATGATCTGATCGCCCATCGGCGAACGTATCCTTTGCAAAGCAAAGTTAGTAAAGTTATTACAAACTCTTGTCCTTACTAGAATTTAGAGTGCACATTTACTTAACGATAAACTCTAGTATGAAATTAGATTGCCAGTAAAATGAACGAACTTCAAGCAAAGGGATGGTGTAATGTTAAGAAAAGGTGATGTTAACCGCGCGATAAATGCATACTGGTGTGTTGTTGCAGGAAGTGAAATTTGGCTGGTGGATGGTGCTGTGCCCTTCGGGTCTGCAGAGCAGTTATCACTGCCAGTAACGAGTGCAAGACCCATTGGTGAGTATTCTGGTTCGCCCGTCATGTGGCTTAACTTGGCCGATTTAGAGCATGATCTACCTTTAGTATCCCTGCGTGACTGCCTGCATTTTCCTGAGCCATTATTTATGTTGTTAAGTAAAGCTGTGCAATATGGGCACATGACGCAAAGTTTGCGCTTTTGTCCACAGTGCGGAGGAAGAAACTTTCTTAATAATAACCAGTTAGCCATGCAGTGTGGTGAATGTCGCACCCTTCATTATCCTAGAATATTTCCGTGTATTATCGTTGCTGTACGTAAAGAAAATCAGATCTTATTAGCCCAACATCCAAGGCATCGAAATGGTATGTATACGGTTATTGCGGGTTTTCTAGAAGTCGGTGAGACATTAGAAGAGTGCGTGGCTCGAGAAATTCATGAAGAAACGGGAATTCTCGTTAAAAATATTCGTTACTTTGGCAGCCAGCCTTGGGCTTTCCCATCCAGTATGATGATGGGGTTTTTAGCTGACTATGAATCCGGAGAGTTAAGCCCAGACTACACTGAGCTGTCTGATGCACAATGGTTTGGTATCGACGAGATGCCGCCTGTTGCGCCTAAAGGAACGATTGCAAGAGCACTTATCGAACAAACGCTGAAAGATATAGACTCTAATTGTCTGATAAATAGATAAAAAAAACCCTCCGAGAGGGAGGGGGTAAGTAAGATGTCGTTATGAGATGCTGAGTACTAAGTACTCAGTTTATAATTGTAGTTTTCGCTAGCGAACAAATTTTTAACACTGATACCGATTGGGTGCAAATTAAGCATTGATTTAAAAGTTAATAACTTGATCCAGGTTGCAAAGCACACAGCTATTGGACTTAAATCAGTGATAGAATACCCCCTTTCACAGAAAGCCTAACAGTTGGAATTACGGAATGACTGAATTAAAAAATGATCGTTATCTGCGTGCGCTTTTAAAAGAGCCGGTAGATTACACGCCAGTATGGATGATGCGCCAGGCAGGTCGTTACCTACCAGAATACAAAGCGACTCGTGCAGAAGCGGGTGATTTCATGTCTTTGTGTCGAAATGCAGAATTAGCATCCGAAGTGACACTTCAACCATTACGCCGTTTTCCTCTTGATGCCGCGATCTTATTCTCGGACATCTTAACGATTCCAGATGCAATGGGGCTTGGTTTGCGTTTTGCTGCGGGTGAAGGACCTGTTTTTGATAACCCAATTACATGCAAAGCCGACGTGGAAAAAATTGGTTTGCCAGATCCTGAAGGTGAACTGCAATACGTAATGAACGCAGTACGCCAGATCCGTAAAGACCTGAAGGGTGAAGTGCCGCTGATTGGTTTTTCTGGTAGTCCTTGGACTCTTGCGACGTATATGATCGAAGGTGGTAGCTCTAAAGCGTTTACCAAGATCAAGAAGATGATGTACGCGGAACCACAAACTCTGCACCTACTTCTAGATAAGCTGGCAGACAGCGTTATCGAGTACTTAAACGCGCAAATTAAAGCGGGTGCGCAATCGGTAATGGTATTTGACACATGGGGTGGCGTACTAACGCCTCGTGATTACAATCTGTTCTCACTGCAATACATGCACAAGATTGTAGATGGTCTGATTCGTGAAAACGACGGTCGTCGCGTGCCAGTCACACTGTTTACTAAGAATGGCGGCATGTGGCTTGAGCAAATCGCAGCAACGGGCTGTGATGCGGTTGGTCTAGACTGGACAATCAACATTGCAGACGCGAAAGTACGTATCGGTGATAAAGTGGCTCTGCAAGGTAACATGGACCCATCAATGCTTTACGCTTCACCAGAGCGTATCCGTGAAGAAGTCGCGGGTATTCTAGAAGGTTTTGGTGATGCAGGTACTGGTCATGTGTTCAACCTAGGGCACGGTATCCATTTGGATGTGCCGCCAGAAAACGCGGGCGTCTTTGTGGATGCGGTACACGAGCTATCTAAGCCATACCACAAGTAAGTTAGATTTTTTTGAAATCAAATACCGGCATTCAGTGCCGGTATTTTTTTACCTAAAACTCAAGGCCGTACAGCTCTGGTAGTATTTGGCCTACTATGATCTAATTACTACTCTAGCTGTACATTAGACATTAAAATTCAATATAAACAAATGCTTATGATTTCTGGTTTTATGTTCTAATTTTCTTGTACAGATAAACAAGCAATTAGATCATGGGTAACCTAAAGCATCGAGTGAACGCGTTTTTTAAGGTATGGCACGACGTCAGATTCAAACCAAGGATTCTTCTTTAACCACAATGTATTGCGTGGGGATGGGTGAGGGAGCGGGATAAAGTCCGGTTCCCAATCTTGCCATTGCTGAACAGTTTGCGTGAGCGTCTTTGGTTTGTTAGTGAGATAGTACTGCTGCGAGTACTGACCAATTAGTAGAGTGAGCTCTATATTGGGCAGTTGCTCAAGAATCTTTTTATGCCAAGTGGGCGCACATTCTTTACGAGGCGGTAAATCACCAGAGTTCCCTTTGCCTGGATAACAGAATCCCATTGGGACAATGGCAATTTTATTTGGGTCGTAGAAAACGTCTTTGTCGATATCGAGCCATTGGCGTAATCGATCACCACTTGGGTCATTCCAAGGTATCGAGGTTTTGTGTACACGTGTGCCAGGGGCCTGACCGATGATTAGGATGCGTGCCCCTTTTGCTGCTTGCACGACAGGGTTTGCACCCAAAGGTAAGTTATCCGCGCATATCTGGCAGGCCCTCACTTGCTGCAATAGCTCGTCTAACGACATTCTTAGTAACCCTTTTCGAAATCCACTTGATAATTTAATGAAAACCCATCGCGCCAGCGTAGATAGTTGTCAGCAAAAATCTCGATGACTTGCTCGGGAAAACTCAGCGCAGCAATGTGTGGAGTGATGGTGACTTGCGGTAGTTTCCAAAATGGATGCTCTACCGACAACGGTTCTTGCTCAAACACATCTAAGAAGGCGTGTTCTACCCAACGGTTTTTCAGAGCGAAGAGCAACCCTGCCTCATCCAGTACGTCGCCACGACCTACGTTAAACAATAACGCCTGATTTAGTTGGCTGAGCGTTTGACGATTAAGTAACTGTCGCGTCTCAGGTGTACTTGGTAGAGTATTCACAACGATGTCGGCTTGCTCAAATGCCTTACTTAGTTCATTGATATGAAAGGTCTGATGAAACTCGCCGCCTAGAGTAGGGATACCTGTGCGGTTAATACCGATAGTTTTTATCCCCATTGCTTTAGCGGCGTTGCCCAGATAGCCCCCAATGCTACCGGTACCAAGAATTACCATGGTTTTACTTTTTAATGACGTGTACAGGTGAGGCTGCCATTGTTTGTTTTGTTGCTGCTGGTGGTATCGGGCAAAGTGGCGGTAATGGGCAATACTGTAACCCAAAACATATTCAGCAATCAGTGGACCAAAGATGCCTCGAACGTTAGTTAGAGTATAGTCCTGACGAAGGCTAGGGGATGTTAAGGCGTTGACACCAGCAAACGTGGATTGTACCCATTCAAGCTGTGAAAACTCGTCTAAGCTTTGTGATAGTAAGGGTGGATCCGCTAGTACGATCTGAGCGGCTTCTGGTTGGTCGGTGAGGCAAAGATCGGGCAGATTTTTCTCTGCCAGTAACGTTTTGTAGGTGTCGCGATGCTCTGAGAGCAGGAAAATCTGATTTGAATGCGGCATTAACTTTTTTCCCTGTGATGAATCAAGTACACTTTCGCTGTTTTTTTCTTCAATGATTGAGTGACTATGCTTAAGAATCCTCTTCAGGTTCGTTTAGAAAAACTAGAACCTTGGCAACAAATTACCTTTATGGCGTGTCTGTGTGAACGCATGTATCCAAACTATGCGATGTTTTGTGAGAATACAGAATTTGCTGACCCGCGTGCTTACCGAGCGATTCTTGATAGTGTATGGGAAATTTTGACAGTTAAGAACGCGAAAATTAACTTCGAACGCCAATTAGAGAAGTTAGAAGAATTGTTCCCAAGTGCGGATGAGTTCGATTTTTACGGCGTTTACCCAGCGATGGACGCGTGTCAGGGTTTGTCTACGTTACTGCATGGTCTATTGGATCGCGACTACCTTTTCGATTCAATGCTTAAAGTGAGCCAACAGTCGGTACAAACCGTTGCTGACCTAGAGCAAGCGCAAGGTGCAGAGCCAATCACCAACGACAACCAGAAAGAAAACGAAGCCGTATGTGAAGAGTGGGACGTCCAGTGGGCTATCTTCCGTCCGCTGCGTGAAGCGGTAGAACGTGACATCAGCTTGATTAAAGATTTGCGTGAAGAGCTACGTGAAGAAGGTGTGAGCAACATCGGTATTGCACTTTAATCGTTGAATAAATAGAAAAAGGCATCCTAACTGGATGCCTTTTTTGTTTGTGCGTTTAAGCTGTTATACCTAATGCTGATTACGATTCTTTCGAGTCGGATTTCGGTGGCTCTTGAGCTTCTGGCTCTTTATCCTGCTTCTCCGGCTCATTATCTTCTTCATCGTCATCGCGGCTTTCGATTACGCCGTGCATTTCTTTCCAGCTTTCCCAGCGTTGGTAAGCCAGCTCCTGCATGTCAGTGCTTTTATCTGCTTCGTCGATGATCTCCTCGCCTACGAGGTGTTCAAAAATATCTTCCAACGTTACCAAACCTAGCACGGTACCGTATTCATCAACAACAAGTGCCAGCTGTAAGCGATGAGTCATCATCTGGTCGAATACTTTAGGTAAAGTGGTATTGTTTAGCACCACTTGAATTGGGCGCATGATTGCTCCCAACTGTTTCTGTCCACAACCTGATTGTTGTAGTTTGAACAACTCAAGGCGATGCACAAAACCAATGATGTTATCTTTCTGTTCGCTGTAAACCAATGGGCGTGAGAAAGGCGTATCTTTGTGTTTTTCTAGGAACTCATTGATGGTCATTGTGGCATCGACACGGAATACTACTGGTCGTGGCGTCATAACCTGCGTTACGGGTACATCTTGGATGCCAAGCAAGTTGCTTAAGATTTTTGATTCACCCTCGGCAAATTCACCGCTTTCACGTGCCAGAATCGCCATTGCAGACAGCTCATCACGCATCTTTGGAGCTTCGTGGTTACGAGCAAGACGCTTGGTGATTTGCTCTGAGAACCAAACAAAGGGTGTAAGCGCCCATACCATCCAACGCAATGCGACCGCGGCAGCGGGTGCCAACTGGCGCCAGTAGGTCGCGCCAATCGTCTTCGGTACGATTTCTGAAAGCACTAAGATCGCCAATGTCAGCACTGCCGAAAAGATACCTAATGCTTCGCTACCAAATACAACCGCAGCTTGTGCACCAGCAGTGGCCGCGCCGATCGTGTGAGCGATGGTGTTTAAAGTCAGAATAGATGCCAGTGGTCGGTCGATATCTGATTTCAGCTTAGCCAATTGCCCAGCTGCGGGATGCCCCTGTTGATTGAGCTGCGCAATGTAGCTCGGACTGATACTCAGCAGTACCGCCTCCAGCACCGAACAGATAAACGAAATGCCGATTGCAATAGAGATATAAATGGATAACAGCAGCATAGTTGCCCTTGAATGTAGTTTGATAGTGGTTATTTGCAGCTATTATAACCGCAAAAGTGACTTATAAATTGGTCCAAATACCTTGGAAAGCAAGGGTTTTCAGGGGGTATGTGGTAACAAATTGTGAGTTATTACTCATATTATGGCTAAAAGTACGTCAGAAAATCGAAAGATCGCTTACAAACCTTTGCCAGATGGGGCATTTATGTTTTAGAGTGAGACGAATTCGATAACCTATGAGAAGGGAAACCTAATGAACAAGACCCAATTAATCGACTTTATCGCAGAGAAAGCAGACCTATCAAAAGCACAAGCAAAAGCTGCTCTTGAAGCGACTCTTGATGGTGTAACTGGCGCACTTAAAGAGGGTGACCAAGTTCAACTAATTGGTTTTGGTACATTCAAAGTAAACCACCGCGCTGCACGTACTGGTCGTAACCCTAAGACTGGTGACGAGATTCAAATCGCAGCAGCTAACGTACCAGCATTCGTAGCAGGTAAAGCGCTGAAAGAATCAGTAAACTAAGTTAGAATGCACCGAGGTATCCTGCCTCGGTGCAATTTCATGAAAAAACATCTACTCACTTCACTTCTCCTATCTAGCCTTACCCTTTTTGGCTGTTCATCGGTTGAAACTCCTAATTTAGAACAATTCACGCATTTTTCTGGTGGTAAAGTTGCGGGAGATGCTAGCAGCTTGTACTGGATGACAGAGAAACTCACTCGTGTGAGTACGGCGGCTGATTATGTGACTATGGGGGACAATGGTTGGTTCAAGAGTGATTATCGCTGGGATGAAGGTGAGTTGCGAGAGTTGATTCGAAAAGGCGAGCAAGTTGATACCAAACAAGAGTTGGTGCCTTTTCAAATCCACATCCGTTTCAATAAAGATGGCGAAGCGGTTTACCAACAATATCGTGTTAACCGTAAAGTCTTACCACTCCAGCATGACCAATTAGAGCGCTACAAAGCAGAAGCGAATGACGTAGTGGCATCGGTTAAGGCGCAGTCTCGTAACAATCAGAGCCTTATTCAAGGTTATTGGAATGGTCAATCGTTTGAAACCTGCAAAGGTAAGGTGTTCTCGACACTCGAGTTTAATCAGACGCTGCCAAAATTTATTATCGAGCGTCTCTCATCGGTAGACAGTTATGTGGCTTTTGTCGGCAAGCAGTCACGAAACAAAGCAATGGTCGATGAACTGTTGATGCTCAATGACGATGACTTTGATTGTGTTTCTCGGCCAAAGTTGATCTCTCAATAAACATTGCTTCGAATTCTGTCGAACAAGAACAATAAAAAAAGGCGCTGAGTGCGCCTTTTGTTTTTTAGCCAACTTATGTTGTTTTTATTTTTCTTGCTCACGTGCAATTGCACGGTAGCCGATATCGTTGCGATGGAACATGCCATCCCAACTGATCTGTTTTGCAAGCTCGTAAGCACGCTGCTGCGCTTCTGATACGCTGTTGCCAAGTGCCGTTGCACAAAGAACGCGACCACCGTTTGTCACGATGTCGCCATCTTTGTTACCTGTACCAGCATGGAAGACTTTTTCGCCTTCAATTTCAACTTGTGGCAGACCCGAAATAACGTCGCCTTTGTTGTACGCTGCTGGATAACCACCGGCTGCTAGCACGATACCAATCGATGCTCGTGGATCCCACTTCGATTCCGCTTGATCCAGTTTCTCGTCGATTGCCGCTAGGCACAGATCAACAAGATCTGATTCCATGCGCATCATGATAGGTTGTGTCTCAGGATCACCGAAGCGGCAGTTGTACTCGATCACTTTCGGAGTGCCGTCTTTGTCGATCATCAGACCCGCGTATAGGAAACCAGTGTAAGGGTTACCTTCAGCGGCCATGCCACGTACGGTTGGGTAAATCACTTCTTCCATGATGCGGTTGTGGATTTCTTGTGTCACCACTGGAGCTGGAGAGTATGCTCCCATACCACCGGTGTTAGGACCAGTATCTTTGTCGCCTACGCGTTTGTGGTCTTGGCTGGTGGCCATAGGCAGAACGTTCTCACCATCGACCATCACGATGAAGCTTGCTTCTTCACCATCTAGGAACTCTTCGATAACGACACGACTACCAGCATCACCAAATGCGTTGCCTGCTAGCATGTCTTTGATTGCGTCCTCAGCTTCTTCTAGCGTCATTGCCACAATCACGCCTTTACCAGCTGCAAGGCCGTCGGCTTTCACCACGATCGGTGCACCTTGCTCACGCACGTAAGCCAGTGCAGGCTCGATTTCAGTGAAATTCGCGTAGGCACCCGTTGGGATTTGGTGACGAGCAAGGAAGTCTTTGGTAAACGCTTTAGAGCCTTCAAGTTGCGCTGCGGCCTGGGTAGGGCCAAAGATTGGTAAGCCCGCTTCGCGGAACGCATCAACCACACCAATAACCAATGGTGCTTCTGGGCCAACGATAGTCAGTTCAATCGCCTTCTCTTTGGCGAAAGCAACAAGGCCAGCGATGTCTTCTACATCGATGTTTACGTTCTCTAGTTTTGGCTCTAGTGCTGTACCTGCGTTGCCTGGTGCAACGAAGATAGTCTCAACATTTGGGTTTTGTGCCGCTTTCCAACCTAGCGCATGTTCACGACCGCCTGAACCAATGATTAAAACTCGCATATGAAAATCCTTAATCTTATAAATACCGTTTGCTCAAACTCAGATATTTCGCAAAGACCTGAGTATGGCCTCTCTAATTCAGTGGGACGAGGACAAGGCGACAAGTGAACTTATTCCTATGAGCATAGTATGCTATGTGATTAGGATAAGTGAACGCCGTCAACGCAGTTATCGTCCCAGTGAAGACGAGAGGATTAGTGGCGGAAGTGACGCATACCGGTAAAGATCATCGCCATGCCGTGTTCGTCTGCCGCTGCGATAACTTCGTCATCACGCATAGAACCACCTGGTTGGATCACACACTTGATGCCCGCTTCTGCAGCCGCGTCGATACCGTCACGGAATGGGAAGAATGCATCTGATGCCATTACACAACCTTCAACCTGTAGACCTTCGTCTGCAGCTTTGATGCCTGCGATTTTCGCAGAGTAAACGCGGCTCATTTGGCCAGCACCTACACCGATAGTCATGTCGCCTTTCGAGTAAACGATTGCGTTAGATTTCACGTATTTCGCTACTTTCCAGCAGAACAGTGCATCTTTCAGCTCTTCTTCTGTTGGCTGGCGCTTAGAAACCACTTTTAGATCGTCTAGGCTCACCATACCTTGGTCTCGGTCTTGAACCAGTAGACCGCCATTCACGCGTTTCACGTCAAAGCCAGTTGTCTTCGTTGTCCATTCGCCACATTCAAGTAGACGCACGTTCTTCTTCGCTGCAACCACTTCAATCGCTTCAGAAGAAACAGAAGGAGCGATGATGACCTCAACGAATTGACGTTCAACAATAGCGGTTGCTGTTTCAGCATCTAGCTCTTGGTTGAATGCAATGATGCCGCCGAATGCAGATGTTGGGTCAGTTTGGTAAGCGCGGTTGTACGCTTCTAGGATGTCTTTACCTAGAGCAACACCGCATGGGTTTGCGTGTTTTACGATTACACATGCTGGCTCGTTGAACTCTTTCACACACTCAAGTGCGGCGTCCGTGTCTGCGATGTTGTTGTAAGAAAGGGCTTTACCTTGGATTTGGCGAGCAGTAGAAACGGATGCTTCTTGTGGGTTTGCTTCAACGTAGAATGCGGCTGCTTGGTGGCTGTTCTCACCGTAGCGCATGTCTTGCTTCTTCTCGAACTGTTGGTTGAACGTACGAGGGAATTTGCTCTCTTCATCACCTTCTTTGTTCTCACCGTAAGATGGAACCATAGTGCCGAAGTAGTTTGCGATCATGCCGTCGTAAGCGGCAGTGTGTTCAAAAGCAGCGATGGCAAGGTCGAAGCGAGTTTCGAGAGTGAGAGATTTGTCGTTTTCGTCCATCTCTGCAATTACGCGGCCGTAATCACCTGCGTTAACAACGATAGTCACGTCTTTGTGGTTTTTCGCTGCAGAACGAACCATTGTTGGGCCGCCGATATCGATGTTTTCAACAGCGTCGGCTAGTGTACAGCCTTCTTTGGCAACGGTTTCTGCGAATGGGTATAGGTTTACGACAACCATATCGATAGGGTTGATGCCGTGCTTTTCCATCACGTCATCATCTTGGCCACGACGACCAAGCACACCACCGTGAACTTTTGGGTGAAGCGTTTTAACGCGGCCGTCCATCATTTCTGGGAAACCAGTGTAGTCAGAGACTTCGGTTACGGCGATGCCTTGTTCGGCAAGTAGGCGAGCTGTACCATCAGTAGATAGGATATCGACACCGCGCTCAGCAAGAGCTTGCGCAAACTCAACAATACCTGTTTTGTCTGATACGCTGATAAGCGCACGGCGAATAGGACGAGCGTTATTCATGCTTCCATTTTCCTCAAATTCACGGAGTTAAAGATGTTTGCCAAAAATGAACTTGTTTTTACCTCTTGGGGTAAAATATTGGCCAGTTTTGGTAAAGACCTTTGCAGGGTGTTTTCTGGTTAGAAAACAGTCTCCACATTTGATGGCGCGTATTCTAACCAATTTATTACAAAAAAGCTCGCGCAATCGTTTGGCATCTCAAAAATAATTGCAAAAAAGTCGTTCTTTAGCTTTAAAAGTAACGAGATAGTTAATAGGGAAAGTTATGTTTCAGATAGGTGAACTGGCAAAACGTTGTGGTGTGACTGCCGATACATTGCGTTTCTACGAGAAAAACGCGCTAATAAAACCCGCAGGACGAAGTGAGTCAGGCTATCGCTTGTATGATGAAGAGAATCAAAAGCAGGTGCACTTTATCCTCAAAGGTAAAGATCTTGGCTTGAGTCTGGATGAAATTAAAGACCTGTTAGAAATTAAGTTAGAAGCGACAGAACACAGCTGTGCAGAGGTAAAAGCCATTACTTCTGCCAAGTTAGAGCTGATTGATGGGAAAATTAACGAGCTGACGAAAATTCGCCGAGCGTTAAAGAAGATTAATGATGCTTGTTGTGGTCATACAGACGATGACGCCACACATTGCTCTATCCTTGCCGCACTTGAGTAGTCTCATTCTTGCATCACTTAACTTAAGTTTGCATTTTTGGCGACTTGCTTTTCTAGGTACACGCTGCTTTCCCACCTATAATCTTGCCTTTAGTTACTTGTAGGAATCGACCATTGTCTGATTCCTAGCGTAACGCTGTCTGTAGATACGAGAGTTTTCATACATGGTTGGAGTCTATTTTCAAATCAATGACTGGGTTTTGAGCGTTGATGAAAATAAGCTGTATCGACAAGATAGGGAAGTTACTGTTGAGCCACGCTTAATTAATCTTTTGCACTTCTTAGCGGAGCATGCGAATGAGGTGTTCAACCGCGAGGAATTGATTCAGTACGTTTGGGCTGGAGCGATTGTGACCGATCAAGTGGTGACTCAATCCATCTTTGAGTTGCGTAAGCTACTACGTGACGGTCGAGAGGAAAATACCAACTACGTTATCACGGTGCCCAAGCGTGGCTATAAGCTGGTAGCGAACGTGGTTACTATGACGCATGAAGAGTTTGTCACAAGTCGGCAAAATGAAGAGATCCCACCTTCTGTTGAAGAATCGGAAGAGGATTGTCTACCTATAGCACCAGCCGTTACCTTTCCTGCCGGTCCTCTAACTCGCGCAGTCTGCGAGATGTCAAAAGAGAAAAAAGCACCTCAGAGCAAAAACAAAATCAGCCCTTGGCGATTGGGAATTATGAACTTCATCTGGATCAGTATGTTGGTCGTAGTGATGGGCGTGTTTACCTACAAGCAGTCGGAAGTGCGTATTACCCAAGCCATCGATACCCATCTGATTGAGTTCAAGTTTCAAGATAATTTTACGAATGAAGGATTAAGCTACGATTTGGCAGACGGATTCGCCCAAAAGTTGATGTCCGACATTGCTCAAGTCAGTGATTACCGAGTCATGCTAAAGAAGGCGTCGTTTACTTCTGGCATTGTGCCTGGTAAATCGGTTGTGGTGAGAGTTCGTGAGAATGACGGTGGCAGCTTTTTAGAGGTGGAATATCGCAATAACTCATCTGAGAAAGTGTTGTTTAGTCGTCAATACGCGTTAACCAGTAGTCATTTAAAGACAGTGCTTCAACAAGCATCGTTGGATTTGATGCAAGTGCTGAAAGTATCGGATGCCAAATTGAAATCTACGATGCTGGTGGCGGGAATGCCAATGAATCCCGACGCGTTGGAGTTGTTTGTTCAGGCTAACCATTACCTTAATGTCTCTGATACTAAACAATTCCGCCAAGGTATCGACTTGATGGAAAACATTTTAGAAATCGAGCCGGATAATGCTTACGTTCAAGCTGAGTTGTTGATTGCTTACCATGTACAAAAGGCTCTTGATTTCTCACAGGAGTTGAAGAAAGGGCGAATGCAGCAGCTCAGTGAAGCACTAGAGACTAATGTGAAAATGATGGTGGGGCCAATTCAACCGCGAATTTATGAAGCTTTAGCACTGCACGAAACCATCATTGGTGACATGGCGTTAGCCAAGCGGCATCTCGGACAGGCATTGAGGTTACGTGATTCAGTGCTTTCCTATGTGATTCGCGGTAAGCACGCCGAATTGGATGGTGATCTGGATTTAGCCAGTGAGTCTTACAGTGAAGCTTTCTATATTGATACGTCGGTTGAGACGTACCTGCTGTGCGAAAACTTGGTCTTCCCAAGTAACATGAAGGCGATTGATTACGCCATGTATCGCGCCGTTCACCCTTCTGTCGTTCGAATGCTTTAATTCTCTCGGACTCAACGTCAGTCTAATGCTAGCCCCTCATTTCGGTGAGGGGCTTTTTTGTCGCTGTCGAAAAGTGAAAAGGGTGAGGCGGTGGGGCAATGACTTACGAAGGAGCTAACAACGCAAGCTTGCAACGGGAATACATACCCGCTTTGCTTCTCTATCTCTATCTCTATCTCTATTGATTGTATGAAGTGTCTGGCTGAGTTATGTGGCGAGAATGATTTTGATGCTTTCTTGCAGGCGAGATGAATATTGATGTGGGTCAAAAAGCGCGATCAGGGAGAGATTTATGGAATCAACACTTCAGGGAATTAACCCTTCGGGATGGGGAAGTTGATAGAGGTTGATAACTTTTATCGCGATGACCAACGAGTTGATGAGAGTTTATCTATCGGTAGAAGGTTTGATGTTTTTCTTATAACTAAATGAATAATATGGTTTTATATTTTTGTGTTTATCATGTTTATCTCAACTTGATGTTGATGAACTAATCATTTTATTGATAACACCAAGTTTATTTTTTTCCCGATTTTTGGGCGTAGTCTTCACTTCGAAATTTAGCGAGGTCGAGCAGGTTCTTCCTCATAGCATCTCGCTAATAACCATTCAGTTTGAGTCATGTTGACTCGAGTAGAATAGATTTGGAGATGTTATGTCATCGAATGCGAAAAAAATCGGCCTTATTGCCTGTACGGGTGTCGTAGCCGGTAACATGATGGGTAGTGGTATTGCACTATTACCTTCTAGTCTTGCCTCTGTAGGCTCTGTTTCAATCTTCAGTTGGCTGATCTGTTTGGTCGGTGCACTGAGTCTGGCGTTCGTTTACGCTCGTCTGGCAACCAAAAACCCACAAGAAGGTGGTCCTATCGCTTATGCTGGCGAAGTGTCTCCGGTATTTGGTTTCCAAACGGGCGTTCTTTATTACCACGCGAACTGGATTGGTAACCTGGCTATTGCCATTACAGGTGTTTCTTACCTTTCAGTATTCTTCCCTGTGCTTAATAACCCAATCCCAGCAGGTATTGCGACGATTGCATCGGTATGGATCTTCACTTTCGTCAACCTACTTGGTGGTAGCTGGGTAAGCCGTCTATGTACGCTTGGTCTAGTTCTTATCCTTATCCCAGTTGTTGGTACAGCTGCATTTGGTTGGACGCACTTCGATACTGCGCTTTACAGCCAAAACTGGAACGTATCAGCAGGCACTGACAGCCACGCGGTAGTAACAGCGGTTCTTATCTGTCTATGGTCATTCGTAGGTGTGGAATCAGCAGCGGTATCGACTGGTATGGTAGAAAACCCTAAACGTACTGTACCCCTAGCAACTATGTTGGGTACTGGTATCGCAGGTGTGATTTACATCCTATCAACTCAAATGATCAGCGGTATGTTCCCAGCGTCAGAAGTTGCGGCATCAGGTGCGCCATTTGCACTAGCAACCACTGAGCTATTCGGTAGCTGGACAGCACCATTCGTATCAGCATTCACAGCGCTAGCATGTTTCACTTCGCTAGGTTCTTGGATGATGCTAGTAGGTGAAGCAGGTAAACGCGCAGCAAACGACGGCAACTTCCCTAAAATCTACGGCGAAACTGACAAAAACGGTGTGCCTAAGAAAGGTCTAATCCTTGCGTCAATCAAGATGACTGCACTGATGGTTGTACTGATGTTCTTCAGCTCTAAAACAGCACACGCATCAGACTTGTTCAACCAGCTAACAACTGACGCAGTTCTACTAACTATGCTGCCTTACTTCTACTCAAGCATTAACTTGATTCGCTTCGAAGGTATGACAACACGCAACGGCTTCGTAATGCTGTTCTCTGGTGTGGCTTGTCTGTTCTGCTTCATCGCACTAGCAGGTGCAGAGGGCGGTACGCTAACAGCAACCTTCATCGTGTCTCTAGTTATCTTGATGTTCTACAGCAAAAAAGCAGGTCTTGCTCAGTACGTGAAAATGCACGCTGACGACATGCCTGCCCAAGCAAGCAACTAATCCCCAAAACGCTGGCACTACGGTGCCAGCCCATAAAACCCAAATTCACGCGGCGCTCACCTTACTCATTGCCTGTAAATGGCAAAGAGCGCCCTCATTCGCCTTGGAGATGTCCAAATGAATATATTCGCTATCTTGAACCACATGGGTGTGTTCTTTAAAGAAGAGCCAGTTCGTCAACTTCACGCTGCTCTTGAGAAAGCGGGCTACGAAGTGGTTTACCCAGTAGATGATAAAGACTTGATCAAAATGATTGAGATGAACCCACGCATTTGCGGTGTACTGTTCGACTGGGATAAATACTCACTAGAGCTATGTGAACGTATCAGCCAAATCAACGAAAAACTGCCTGTTCACGCATTTGCTAACGAACAGTCTACTCTAGACATTTCACTAACAGACCTACGTCTAAACGTGAGCTTCTTCGAGTACGCTTTAGGTATGGCTGACGACATCGCTATCAAAATCAACCAAGCGACTGAGGCATACAAAGATGCCATCATGCCTCCATTCACTAAAGCGCTATTCAAATACGTAGAAGAAGGTAAATACACCTTCTGTACTCCAGGTCACATGGGCGGTACTGCATTCCAGAAAAGCCCTGCTGGTAGCATCTTCTACGATTTTTACGGTCCAAACACATTTAAAGCGGACGTATCAATCTCAATGCCTGAGCTAGGTTCTCTACTAGACCACTCAGGTCCACATAAAGATGCAGAAGAATACATCGCACGTACATTCAATGCAGACAGCTCGTACATCGTAACTAACGGTACGTCTACATCGAACAAAATCGTTGGTATGTACTCAGCGCCTGCAGGCAGCACAGTACTGATTGACCGTAACTGTCACAAGTCTCTGACTCACCTAATGATGATGAGCGACGTGACACCAATCTACTTCCGCCCAACTCGTAACGCATACGGCATCCTTGGTGGTATCCCACAAAGCGAATTCAGCCGCGATGTAATCGCAGAGAAAGTGGCGAAAACACCAGGTGCAACAGCACCAACTTACGCAGTAGTGACTAACTCAACTTACGATGGCTTGTTGTACAACACACAATTCATCAAAGAGTCGCTAGATTGTAAACACATCCACTTCGACAGTGCTTGGGTGCCTTACACTAACTTCAACCCAATTTACGAAGGTAAATGTGGTATGAGTGGTGAAGCGATGCCAGGCAAAGTGTTCTACGAAACACAATCAACACACAAACTGTTGGCTGCGTTCTCGCAAGCTTCAATGATTCACGTGAAAGGTGACTTTGATAAAGAATCTTTCAACGAAGCATTCATGATGCACACTTCAACTTCACCTCAGTACGGCATTGTTGCTTCTACTGAAACTGCAGCGGCAATGATGCGCGGCAACACTGGTAAGAAGTTGATGCAAGACTCTATCGATCGCGCAATCCGCTTCCGTAAAGAGATCAAACGTCTAGAAGCAGAAAGCGACAGCTGGTTCTTCGATGTATGGCAACCAGAAAACATCGATACCACAGAATGTTGGAAACTAGACCCTAGCGACACATGGCACGGCTTCAAGAACATGGATGACAATCACATGTATCTTGATCCAATCAAAGTAACGCTACTGACTCCTGGGATGAATAAAGAAGGCGAACTAGAAGAATCAGGTATTCCTGCTTCGCTGGTGGCTAAATTCCTAGACGAGCGCGGCATCGTGGTAGAGAAAACAGGTCCATACAACTTGTTGTTCCTATTCTCAATCGGTATCGACAAATCAAAAGCAATGCAATTGCTACGCGGTCTAACTGAATTTAAACGTGGCTACGACTTGAACCTAACCATCAAGAGCTTCCTACCTTCGCTATACAACGAAGACCCAAGCTTCTATGAAGGCATGCGCGTTCAAGAACTAGCACAAGCAATTCATGACCTAACTAAGAAATACAACCTACCAGAGCTAATGTACAAAGCATTCGATGTACTTCCAGAAATGAAAGTAACACCACACGCAGCATGGCAAGAAGAGCTTCGCGGTAACGTAGAAGAAATCAAACTGGAAGAAATGGTTGGCCGCGTAAGTGCGAACATGATCCTTCCTTACCCTCCAGGTGTGCCACTAGTACTTCCTGGTGAAATGGTGACTCAAGAGTCTCGCCCTGTGCTGGACTTCCTAGAGATGCTTTGTGAGATCGGTGCGCATTACCCAGGTTTCGAAACCGACATCCACGGTCTATACCAACAAAAAGATGGTAGCTACACCGTAAAAGTATTGAAGAACTAAGTTCCTCTCGAAGATGACGCCATTGGGAATGCAAGCATGCTCCACTCTTACGAGCTCAATGCGTCATCGAACAATAACGACATTTAGATATACCCCTAACTAATCTGTCGTAAAGAGAAGGGCAAGGATGCTCTGATCTTTTCTTCTATATATAGAAGAAACACTTTTCCAAGACTTCACCTGAAGTACCCCAAATAAAAAGCAAAGACCAAAAGAGCAGTTCGTCATCGTTCTGCTCTTTTTTTTCGTCTTTATATCGATAGAAAGAGAAAAAAGAACCAAGAGAGATAAGATCAGCAATCAAAATCACAAAGAAATAGGCGATCTTTTAATGCAGAAGTCAGGTGTTTCATCATGAAAAGATCCTCTACAACCCGAAATATTAGACAAGATCGTTGAGTATCTATGCAGAATGCTTGTTATTTGTTCGGTTGAAAGTTTTTTTGCAAAAAACGCTTGTGCTAATTTCTCAACCCCCTATACTGCGCATCCACCGACACGGAGTGAGACGAAAGTCACACAGTGAGTCGGGAAGAGAGAAAAAAGAATTTGAAAAAAATGCTTGACTCTCTCACGGTGTGAAGTAAGATACGCACCCCTAACGACGAGCAACTAAGTTGCTG
>NZ_JAWPOL010000418.1:0-1028 GCF_033391095.1 Vibrio sp. Vb0667
GTTGGCCGTAAATTTGTCGTTCAGCAGTGCGCCTTCTGTCAGTTCAAAGATGGTTGCATCGCCATTTTTGTATAGCGGATGACTCTTCGACACTGAGATTTCAATCAGCGGATCATCTTTGTCTAACGGATAAGAGTATTTATCGGACAATAAGTTACCTTTGTTATCGGTAATCTTTAGCCACGCTTTGTCGTGCTTTTCATCGGGTGGCTGAACCGTTACTTCAAACTCTTTTACATCACCCGCTTCACGAATATTGAATTTCGCACTGCCTTGAGCAAACGTCGTAGACGCTTCATAACTTTGTGCGGCAATGGATTTAGCGTCGTTGGTTTCCATCTTGATGATGGCAGCACCACTGCGAGTAGGACGCAGCAGCACTCGTTCGCCAGCGGCAAGGCCTTCGCCGATTTGCACTCTCATGCCATCCAATACGAAGGTAGAATCCGACTGGTCTATATCTATCTGAACTTGCTCGCCTTTCGGTGTTGTCACGCTGTAGCGATCACCATCGAAGCGCAGCGCATATTCGCCACCTTTCAACGCCGAAATATCATCGACATAAACGGCAACGTCCGCTTTCGAGTTTGGTGCAGTAAACACTCGTGATTTAGCCACCAGCTCAGAATTCACATCGGTGAAAACGTCTTTACCGATTTTGCCGTTGAGATCCAAACCTTGCGATTGCAGTTGGTTGACCTTGTAAGAGAATCCGGTAGCTAAGCGCCCCATTTCATCCAGCAGTTGCGGAATGTGTTTGTCACGCATGTCGAGTAGCGCGCCGATTTTGCCGTCCATGTCGTCGGCCTTAATCGCTTTAATGCCATCGCCTTCGACCATCGCTAGACGTCGTTGGTGCACGTCTGGGTAGCCATCAATCATTTTTAATTGGCTTGCCTCTGTGCCCGACACCAAGGTATGACCATTGCCGATGTGCACGTTGAAACCTTCAGCGTTTTTACGTGGGGTCACGGTGACCTTAGTGTATTCCGACAGCTCGGTAATGAGCTTTTCATGCTGATCCATCA
>NZ_JAWPOL010000419.1:0-1028 GCF_033391095.1 Vibrio sp. Vb0667
AAGCACTGACAAACGTAACTTCGCAGTTCCAACGTGGTATGGCAGCAAGCCAAACTTTGTTTGCTCTCATCGATTTAGAACCAGAGAAAAACGAAGGTAAATACACGGTTGAGCGCGCGAAGGGTGAAGTATCTGTGAAAGATGTCAGCTTCACGTATGAAGGTTCAGAAAAGCCGGCTCTAGATCATGTCAGTTTTGATATTCCTCGAGGTAAAACGGTCGCTCTAGTGGGGCGTTCAGGTTCAGGTAAAAGTACCATTGCGAACTTGTTTAACCGTTTTTATGACGTGGACAGTGGCTCGATTACATTAGATGGCCGTGATATTCGTGACTATGAATTGAAGAACTTGCGTGAGCAGTTTGCTTTGGTTTCGCAAAACGTACATCTTTTCAATGACACCATAGCAAACAACATTGCTTACGCGACGGAAGATAAGTACCAGCGCAGCGATATTGAGCATGCAGCGAAGCTGGCTCACGCAATGGAATTCATCAATAAGATGGAAAATGGTTTAGATACCATGATCGGCGAAAACGGCGCGAGCTTATCTGGTGGTCAGCGCCAACGTGTAGCTATTGCTCGAGCGTTGCTGCGTGATGCGCCTGTACTGATTCTTGACGAAGCAACCTCTGCACTGGATACGGAATCTGAGCGTGCCATCCAAGCTGCATTAGATGAGCTGCAGAAAGATAAAACCGTGTTGGTGATTGCTCACCGCTTGTCAACGATCGAAAAAGCCGATGAGATTCTAGTCGTAGACGACGGTGCCATTATTGAACGAGGTAATCACGCAGACTTGATTGCTAAGAATGGCGCTTACGCTCAACTTCATCGCATCCAGTTTGGCGAATAGTTGCTGTGGTTGAAAAAATCTGGTTTGAAAATCATCCATTAAAATATCTGTTGTGGCCATTATTATGGCCACTCAGTGTGTTGTTTGGTGCAATCAGTAGAGCGAAGCGTCAACAGTTCCAAACTGGTCGCAAGCAAGCGTATCAAGTGCCCGTCAGCCAGACGTTGGCCCTTC
>NZ_JAWPOL010000420.1:0-1026 GCF_033391095.1 Vibrio sp. Vb0667
TCCTTCAAATCGTCTGACTTTTGCAGGTAACCATCCAAGATCTCTAATCGCTCTTGCTCTTTGATGACAGGCTCAGCGTCAGAGAGACCTTTCGAGTTGACCCATTCCGCAGTCTCTTCTCCACCATCTTCGTAAACGATGTAGTCAGATAGACGAAACCAACCCTCGACCTTTTCCAGCACAGACACTTTTTCGCCTTTGTAAAGCGCATCAACTATCAAAGACTTATCATCAGGCTTGTTGTAAACGTTAACGCGACGCTCGATAACGTAATATTCCGTGATTTCAGGAGCTGGCGCTTCTAAATCCATGATGGGTTTGGAGGCATCCCCTTTATCTACAGGCGCCTTTTCCGTTTTAGCCGCAACAGGCTTTTCAGGTTCGTCTTTTTGCATAAAAAAGAAATAGTAACCAGCACCCGCGCCACCCAGCAGCAGAAGAATCAACACTGCGATGAGAACTTTTTTCATGTTCTTTTCCTTTTTATTCTTTGTGCTTATCTCGCCATCTATACTGTTTAGAGACGGTTAACTTACGTGAGCAATCATGATCAACAAACACTACTGGATGCTGATACTTATCTTGTTCCCTTTGCTAGGGTTCGCCAATGTTCAATGTAATCCATCTTCTTGGAATGACAATCTTACCCAATTCAATCGTTTAGAGTCCAACTACAATCAGCATGTTAAGGTGTTCAACACCTTGTTAAGTGAACACAAGCAGCGCCAACTGCTTTCGCAAACTTTTTCCACAGATGAACTCAGTTTGTTATGGCGCGCTAAGTACAATCAAAACCTGTTCCAAAATCAGCTAAAAGCCTCGGTTCAGTACAAAGAAGAGTTAACGCAAAAAGCAAATGAGCTTATCAAGCTTAGTACCGAGTCGCAGTGGGCAGCCAATGGCTGGGAAAAGCTCGCTCAAAGTTGCAGACATAATAATGAAACAGCGAACCAAATCAGTGCAGAATGGTATCGAGAAAACGCTCAACAACTGGCTAAAGACTATACGACCCTCTCCTCACAATTT
>NZ_JAWPOL010000421.1:0-1026 GCF_033391095.1 Vibrio sp. Vb0667
ACCTGTGGTGCTTAATGAAGAACACACGGAATATCGCTGGTGTTCGCTGGAAGAAGCAAAGCAGCTTACGCCGTTTGCTAATCAACATCATCTCTATGATCATGTTTGGCAATACTATGTTGATGTGGAGTCGCTGACACCGTATACATTGATCGAGCAAAACAGCTAGGAAAGGGCTACAAGGACGTGACTCATAAAATTTCTGTGCGAGCAGCACAAAAGCAGGATTCTGCAACCATCTTAAGATTTGTTAAAGAGTTAGCTCGTTACGAGCACTTAGAACATGAAGTTAAAGCCAGCGTCGAAGACGTTGATCGAGCGATTTTCGGCGAAGATTCGACGACACACGCAGTGATTTGTTATGTGAACGAAGAACCGATAGGATTCGCCGTCTACTTTTTTAACTACTCAACATGGCTTGGAAAGAACGGACTCTACTTGGAAGATCTATATGTTTCTTCTGAGTACCGAAATGTTGGTGCTGGGAAAGCGTTGTTAAAGCATTTGGCGAATATTGCCGTTGATCGTGGTTGTGGCCGTTTTGAATGGGCTGTATTGGATTGGAACCAACCCGCGATTGATTTCTATCAGTCAATCGGTGCAGAGCCTCAAGATGAATGGAAGATCTATCGACTGGCGGGAGATGCATTGCAGCGCTTTGCTAAAGGATGATGTGAATGGGAGATTCGATGTATCCACACGACTATCAAGGGAATGGCTCGCAAGCGCGCTTTTCCGTCTCGGAAAGGGTCTCAATTGAGCCTCTTACCACCAAGCATGCGACGGTTTTACTGGAAGTGGTGAACACGCATCGAAACAGCCTATCTGGCTATTTACCTTGGACGGACTTTGTGACCAACCGCAGAGAAGCAGTGAACTACATCTCTCAGCGCGTGAACAGCAAAGCGTTAGATGCCCACTGGTGCGCGATTTATTTTGATGAGCAGTTTACGGGTGTTATTGGCATCAAGGGTGTGGATTCGCACACACACGTTACTGAGATTGGCTATTGGTTGGCGAACAATG
>NZ_JAWPOL010000422.1:0-1026 GCF_033391095.1 Vibrio sp. Vb0667
CCTAAGTTTCAACAAGACAGTATTTGGAAGCTTGGCTTAGTAACGTTAGTGATATTGTGTCTCGCGTTCCCGATGGGCGGTTTAGCCATTGTGAGCGTTTTGCTGTTGGACTGGGTGGTGTTCAACCGTGTCGAGAAGCTAAAAGCAGCACTGAATTAAGGTGTCGTATTGGTATAAAACAAGAGCCAGCGAATTGCTGGCTCTTTTTACTTCTGATAAAGCTCCAATGGTAAGCCATCGGGATCTTGGAAGAACGTAAATGCTTTGCCCGTAAACTCATCAATGCGAATGGGTTCAACAGCGATGTGTTTGGATTCCAGATACGCTTTTACTTCTTCAACGTTGTCGACTTGAAACGCCAAATGTCGCAAGCCTTGCGCCTCCGGAAAGCTTGGTCGCTCCGGTGCGCCGGGAAAGCTGAACAGCTCGATTTGACTTCCGTCCGGCAACGCAAGGTCGAGTTTGTAGGAATCTCTCGTTTCACGATAGTTTTCTGCGATGATTTGTAGCCCTAGCACTTCTGTGTAAAAACGCTTTGATGTTGGGTAATCACTGCAAATGATAGCGACGTGATGAATCGCATTAAACATGGTTGGGTTCCTTAGACACGAGATGTTCGTTTACAAAGTCGAGAAATACACGTAGACGTGCAGGCATGTATTTGGTTTGTGCGTACTGCATGGCGACCGCACCGTGGTAGTTACTTTTGATCATCCAATCGGACAACACTTCGACCACTTCTCCGCGCTCTAATGCCTTTTTCACCACGAAATCGTGGAAGATGCCAATCCCTAAACCTGCTTTGACGCCATTTAGGCGCATTTGCGAATGGTTGACCGCATACCGACCACTGACCGCGATGGAATGAAACGCCTCTTCTTTAAAAAACGACCAAATGTTGTCTTTGTCGTTTTCTGCTAGGTAAATACAGTCGTGCTGTTCAAGTTGCGTCGGATGTTCTGGCATGCCTCTTTGTGCGAGGTAGTCTGGCGACGCACACAAAACCAGATTGGTTTTGCTGATCTC
>NZ_JAWPOL010000423.1:0-1025 GCF_033391095.1 Vibrio sp. Vb0667
CAGCAATTAGCCAAAGGCACACTGGCTCAACCTTGTTTTCTGCATTACTTGAAACAAGATTTCTTATTCCTAAAACAGTACGCGCGAGCTTATGCGCTGGCAATCTACAAAGCACGTACGTTAGACGACATGCGCCGCGCACTACCAAGCGTACATGCGCTTTTAGATTCAGAGATTGCCCACCATGTTACCTACTGCGGTCAGTGGGGATTGACGGAATCTGATCTCGAAAACGAGCCGGAAGATTTTGGCACGGTGGCTTACACGCGCTACGTACTGGATGCGGGAATGACGGGCGACTTAGTTGACTTGTATGCCGCGCTCGCCCCTTGCTCCATCGGCTACGCCGTCATTGGTAAAATGCTGATTAAAGATGAAAACACGGTATTCGAAGGCAATCCTTACGCAAGTTGGATTAACTTGTACGGCGGTGAAGAGTTCCAATCAGGCGTGGCAAGTGGGGCCGAACACTTTAACCAGTTGCTGGCTGAAATCGACATCCACAGCCAGCGCGGTCAAAACCTGATTCAGGTATTCAAAACTGCAACGCGTATGGAAGTGGCGTTTTGGCAACAAGGTCTAAACGCACAATAAGGTTAATTGGAGAATCTCATGTTAATAGAACAAATCACTCAAGCATTAACCGCAGTGCGTCAGCAAAAGCCTTTAGTCGTGAACATTACCAACTACGTGGTGATGAACAACACGGCGAACGCTTTGTTGGCTATCGGAGCTTCGCCAATCATGGCGCATTCAAAGCAAGAAATGGCAGAAATGATGTCGTTTGCAGGCGCTTTGGTGATCAACATCGGCACCCTAGACAGCGTTTGGACGCCGCGCATGAGCTATGCCGTCGAGCAAGCCAATTCGAACGGTAAAATTGTTGTGCTCGACCCTGTCGGTTGCGGTGCAAGTTCACTGCGCACCGAAACCTCGCGCGAAATCGCCCGCCTTGCAAACAAGTTAATCATTCGTGGTAATGCGTCCGAAAGCATTGCTCTCGCTGGTGAGCAAGCACAAAGCAA
>NZ_JAWPOL010000424.1:0-1025 GCF_033391095.1 Vibrio sp. Vb0667
GTTTGGAACTGCTGAACTTACCTCAGGATCGTGTGCCTCAGTTGCCGGAAATCAATCGAGTCTTAATGGAAACAACAGGATGGCAGGTTGAGCCTGTGCCTGCTCTGATCGATTTCGACCGATTTTTTAATTTGTTGGGTAACAAACGTTTTCCAGTCGCGACTTTCCTAAGAACCCGAGAAGAGTTCGATTATTTACAAGAGCCGGATCTTTTCCACGAAATTTTCGGCCATTGTGCCATGCTCACGCATCCAGAGTTTGCTGCGTTTACGGAACATTATGGTCAGCTCGGACAAGCGGCAACACCAAAACAGAGAGCTTACTTGGCTCGTCTTTACTGGTTTACCGTTGAATTTGGTTTAGTGAAAGAAGGCACGAAAACCAAAATCTATGGCGGCGGCATACTCTCTTCCCCAGGAGAAACCATCTACGCATTGGAAAGCGAAAGTGCAATTCGTGAGTCCTTTGACCTACAAACGGTATTAAGAACACCATATCGCATCGATATCATGCAGCCTAAATACTATGTGATTGATGATTTCTCCCAGCTTTTCCAAATTAGCCAACTGAATTTATTGAAACAAGCGGATCTAGCGATAGATGCTGGATTGCTCCCACCACTTTTTGAACCTAAGGAACCTGCTCATGCTGAATGAACAAAAATGCGAAGCTTGTAGCTTTGATGCCATTGCCCTGACGAAAGAAGAACAGCAATCTCTATTGCTGCAGCTGTCCGATTGGCATCTCATTGAAAGGGACGACATTCCGCAACTTGAGAAGGTCTATAAGTTTAAGAACTTTAAACAAGCGTGGGCGTTCAGCAATAAGATTGCGGAATTGGCAGAAGAAGAATTTCATCACCCGTCAATTTTGCTTGAGTGGGGCAAAGTCACCGTGACTTGGTGGAGCCATTCCATTAAAGGTTTGCATAAGAACGATTTCATCTGTGCGTCTAAGTGTGATGCGTTGGTGTTGAGCGAATAAACACGAATGGGCAGCCGTTGTTTGCTATTCATGCTCTGAAA
>NZ_JAWPOL010000425.1:0-1024 GCF_033391095.1 Vibrio sp. Vb0667
CGCACGACCAACTTGATTGCGCTCCACAATTTCACCCACGCCGTCCACGTGTCCAGATACAATGTGTCCGCCAAAACGTGTCGTCGGCAGCATGGCTTTTTCTAAGTTAACCTTTTCGCCTACTTGGTAGTTTGCAAAACCGGTTTTTTTCAAGGTCTCGAGAGACAAATCTGCGCTGTAGTAATTGCTGCCAAAGTCAATCACCGTTAAGCACACACCGTTAGTTGCGATGCTGTCGCCTAACTTTACGTCAGACATGTCTAACTTACCTACTTCTACCGTAACGGTAATGTCTTCGCCTTTTGGCGTAATCGCAGTTAATTTACCAACTGCTTCTACAATTCCTGTAAACATAGTGCTTCTTTTCTAAATTTCTTTACGTACAACGGTGGCGGTAATACGGATATCTCTGCCCACCATTCGCACATCAGTAATATTTAAATCGATGACCTGCGCCATCTCCGTCAATCCCAGCGCGCCAATTAAACCACGTCCATCGCTTCCCATTAGTTTCGGAGCGAGATAGACAATCAACTCATCTACAAGGTTAGCTTTGATTAGAGAACTCGCGAGCGTCGCGCCAGCTTCCACCCATAAATGGTTGATATTATGCTGAGTCGCGACCGCTTTTAGGGTCGCAGCTAAATCAATTTTTCCGCTTTGGTCTAGTTGTGGACAAACATCGCCTTCGCTGCTGACAATAATTCGCTCACCTTCGGTACTGAACAGTTTAAGGTCATCACTCAGTTGCTGTTGACGATCGAGTATTACCCGTGCAGGTTGGCGAACTTCCGTCAGCTCATAGTGCGCTTGAACACTCTGCGGCAAATCATCCCAACGAACGTTGAGAGAAGCGTTATCATCCATCACTGTTTTGCTTGTAGACAGAATGCCACCGCTTTGCGCTCGATAACACTGCACGTCTTGACGAGCCTGTGGGGAGGTGATCCATTGGCTCTTGCCATTGCTTAGCGCACTCTGTCCATCTAAGCTTGCTGCCATTTTTAATTGGATAAATGGCATG
>NZ_JAWPOL010000426.1:0-1023 GCF_033391095.1 Vibrio sp. Vb0667
AAAATGGAAGCGTATCTCAAACAGTTGGAATAGTTGTAGATGCAAACACGTCTCTGGTCTAACCGGCGAACTCAGCCAAAACGACCACCAGCCAATGCCATGTAGATCAAACAAAAAGCCAGCGAGAGCTTCGCTGGCTTTGACATCATACTTATGCGACTTCGAGTTCCGATTTTAGCTCTCTCTTTAAGATTTTACCCGTAGCACTCATCGGTAACTGTTCACGAATTTCGACAAACCTTGGGTATTTGAAATTGGCTAACTGCTCTCGCCCCCATAATTGCAGCTCATCGGCTTCGACAAATTGATTCGGTTTTAATACCACGTAGGCTTTGATCTCTTCGCCATATTCTTGATGCGGAATACCTATCACGGCCACCATCGCTACCGCTGGATGCGTCATGAATACTTCTTCAATCTCACGAGGATACACATTGAAGCCACCTCGAATGATCAGGTCTTTCATCCTGTCGACAATAAACAGATTACCCGACTCATCAAATCGCCCGACGTCACCGGTATGGAACCAACCACTTTGCAACACCGATTCCGTCACTTCTGGGCGATCAAGATAACCTTTCATGACGTTGTGCCCGCGCACAATAATTTCTCCTTCCTCACCGACAGGGAGAGCATGACCGTCAAGATCAACGACTTTCACCTCAACACCTTGAATCGGTTGCCCGACAGAGCCCGGTACTCGCTCCTGATCAAGGTGATTAAAACACGCTATCGGACTGGTTTCGGACAAGCCGTAACCTTCTAGAATTGGTACATTGAATCGTGCTTCAAAGGTTTTAAATACTTCTGTCGGTAGCGACGAGCCTCCACTAACGGCTACTCGTAGCGACGAAATATCGCAATTATGTTCAACATGCAGCAAACCAATGTACATCGTAGGCACACCGGCAAAGAGCGTCACTCGGTGCTTTTCGATCAGCTCCAACACATGTTTCGGGTCAAATCGAGGTACTAAAACCAAAGTTGCACCACTTTGCACACTAGCATTGAGATGCACGGTTT
>NZ_JAWPOL010000427.1:0-1023 GCF_033391095.1 Vibrio sp. Vb0667
TTTCAGCGTAAGCTTATTCAACAACACTTTGCTAATCGCTTGGTCAACCGTAAGCTGCCCACCGCCTTGCATGTCCAGCTTCATACCAGCCGCACTGCCTTTAAGCGCGTAGCTAAGATTGTTTACTTTATCGAATTCAAATGTATCTAAGCCAATTTTTGCCGATTCAATAGTGTTGTTTGGATCAGTGTACGTCGCATCAACATTGATGTTCTTCAACGCATAACTTGCAAGACCTTTCGCCAGTTTAAAGTCTGCCTTACCTTCTGCAGTAAACTTCTGGTCATTCATTTCGCCTTTCACACCAAAGTCAGCTGTCGTCCAGCTGTCAAAAGCAAATTCAGAAAGGTTCAACGATACATCATACAGCTTGGTGTAATTGCCGGCTTGCTTGTCTTGAATTTCTAGTGAGCCATTAGAAACCGTAACACCAGCCAGGTTGATACTCCAATCTGAGCCTGCAGACTGCGATTCGCCACTTTGATCTGGTGCAGTATCATTCGGTTGCTCTGCTTGTTGAGTTTGCGCTTTCGTTAGAGCATCAATGTTCTTGCTGCCGTCTTTCTTCGTTTCAACGTAGAACTCCGCACCATCTAAAGTAATGTTACCGATTTCAAGTTGTTTGCTAAAAAGTGGTGTGACAGAAACATCAACACCGACAGTGTCGACTTTAAAAAGATTTGGCTGACTAAAACCTTGCGGGTTACGCAGTTCGGTTCTTCCCAATTCAAAACCAATTGATGGGAAGAATTGCCAACTGATATCCCCTTCAATCACTAATTCTAACCCTGTTTGTTTCTGAGCTTGCTCAACAATCAGTGGCTTAAATTGGTTTGGATTGACAAAAATAGTTAACGCTAAAATTGCAGCAACAAATACCACAACAGGTATCGCGAGAACTAAGAGCAGTTTCTTCATTTGTTTTTCCTTGCTCGTGTGTTTTTAAAATTATAAGCGCAGACTAGATTTACCGCCGAGAGTTCCACAAAAGCGTGAAAATCATCCGGTTTTGACATGCAACTG
>NZ_JAWPOL010000042.1:0-13204 GCF_033391095.1 Vibrio sp. Vb0667
TACATTATGGATTGTCGATTAGGATGTGGAGCGTGCTGTATTGCGCCAAGTATCTCTTCACCAATACCTGGAATGCCAAAGGGCAAACCTGCAGGTGTTCGTTGTGTGCAACTCAACGACGACAATTTGTGCAAGCTATTTGGTAAGCCTGAACGCCCCAAAGTCTGTCACGATTTTAAACCGTGTCCGATTGTATGCGGTAACACCAATCAAGAAGCACTCGACAACATCACTGAATTAGAACAATTGACGTAATGCGACTCTAGACCACACGTTTAAAGTTAGTACCTCGGTTGTTTCTCTCCGAGGCAGTAATCAAAGCAAACTCAAGATTTAGCACTTCCCCCCTCTGCTTTTTATCTCACCTTTGAGAACTCTTGCCACATAGCGTTCCATTTGCGGTTTTTGCGCGATCTCCCTCACAATTTATTGACAATTCTCGACTATGTTCAGCGGGTCATTTAATTAAAGATCAGGAAAGAACATGAATAAGTATTTGGCTGAGGCTTTTGGCACGTTCTGGCTAGTGTTAGGCGGCTGTGGTAGCGCGGTGTTGGCTGCGGGTTTCCCTGAAGTGGGTATTGGTCTGTTGGGCGTTTCTTTGGCATTCGGTTTAACCGTTCTGACGATGGCATTTGCTATCGGTCATATTTCAGGTTGTCACTTGAACCCTGCAGTGACAGTTGGCCTTTGGGCTGGCGGTCGTTTTGAGACAAAAGACGTTACGCCTTACATCATCTCACAAGTGATCGGCGGGCTTATCGCAGGTGGCGTGCTTTACGTTATTGCATCTGGACAAGCAGGATTCGATGTTGTGGGTTCTGGCTTTGCCGCCAATGGTTATGGTGAACACTCTCCAGGCCAATACTCGATGATCGCTGCACTTGTGACTGAAGTTGTTATGACGATGATGTTCCTGATTGTCATTATGGGTGCAACAGACAAACGTGCGCCACAAGGCTTTGCACCTATCGCAATTGGCCTGTGTTTGACTCTCATTCACCTGATCAGCATTCCTGTCACCAATACGTCAGTAAACCCTGCTCGTAGCACGGCAGTCGCAGTATATGTGGGTGACTGGGCGGTTTCTCAGCTATGGCTGTTCTGGATTGCTCCTATTGTGGGTGGCGTGCTTGGTGCAGTTATCTACAAAAATCTTCTTGGTAAAGAATCGAACGATTAATCGTTCCTAACTCCCAAAATCAAAAAAGCCGCTGAATTCAGCGGCTTTTTATTAAATTCTGTGTCGACCTAATAGCGAATGTGACAACGTCGTGCCATCAACAAGCTCTAGCTCCCCACCGACAGGCACACCATGCGCGATGCGGCTGGCATCAACTTGGTGCTCTTTACATAGCTCTGCGATGTAGTGGGCAGTGGCTTCACCTTCAACTGTTGGGTTTGTCGCCAAAATCACTTCGGTAATATCACCGCGACGTAAGCGGTAATCAAGGACATCCAACCCAATATCACTTGGACCAATACCATCTAATGGCGACAAATGCCCCATAAGAACAAAATACCGACCAGAATATTGGCCTGTTGCTTCAACGGCTGCGATGTCTGCCGGGCTTTCTACCACACAAATTTGACCATTTTCTTGGCGTTTTGGGTTGGTACAAATGTGACAGACTTCTTCTTCGGTGAAGGTTCGACACTCAGTACAATGACCTATTTCTGTCATTGCCTGACTAAGCGCATCTGCAAGCTGCAAACCGCCTTTTCTATCGCGCTGTAACAAATGAAAGGCCATACGCTGCGCTGACTTGGGGCCAACCCCAGGTAGACAACGTAAGGCCTCCATCAATTGTTCCAGCATATGACTGGTACGCATTAAAAGTCCGCTTAATTAAATATCAGCAGATTAGAATGGCATTTTCATACCTGGTGGTAGTTGCATACCGCCAGTTACAGAAGCCATTTTCTCTTTTTGAGTTTCTTCAACACGACGGGCTGCATCGTTGAACGCCGCAGCGATCAGATCTTCAAGCATTTCTTTGTCGTCTTCCATCAAACTTTCATCGATGTCAACACGACGTACGCTGTGACTACCAGTGATAGTAACTTTAACTAGGCCAGCACCAGACTCGCCAGTTACTTCCATATTCGCGATTTCTTCTTGAAGCTTTTGCATGCGATCTTGCATTTGCTGGGCTTGCTTCATTAGGTTGCCCATACCGCCTTTACCAAACATGTTTATCTCTCTGGTTTAATGAGGTGTTGCATCAATTAATGGGGTTATACCTTTGGGTTTTCAACCCCATTCCATTCGATTATTAGATAGGGCGCACACTATCTTTATCAAGCTCTGCAGCAAAACGACGTTCAATAAATTGAACATTTGGATCGTTTTCTAAACTGTTCAGCGCTTGCTGTAATTTCTCTTGGTAGAGCCTATCTCTCAGTTCAAGTGGTGTTTCTCCACTCTCCCCTATTTCGATGCTCATGTGGCACTCTTCACCTAACACGGTATTAAGTGCTTTGAGCAATTCGGCTTGAGCTCTATCAGTATTCAAATGAGCTTGGCTGCTTCTCAATAGTAACGAAACGGTTGTTCCTTCCTTACTATAATGAGAGTTTAGCGCAAGTTGCTCTACCAGCTTAGGGATCTCCATTAAGCTGATGAGCTTCGCCCATTCATTATGTTCTAATGACTCATCGATGAGCTTTTGTGCCATTTCAGGCGTTTTCTCATGCTCAAGTGCCTGCTTGAGCTGCGTAGGTGTCAGTTTTGTATTTACTTTTGTCTCAACAGGCTTGCTTGGACGCCAGCGATACGCTTCCTCAACTTGTGGCTCCGTCGACTTCGGAGCTGAGTTTGGCGACACCTGCGCGGAATTGCCATGCAATTGCGCTACTCGGTCGATAACCGATTCTGGTTGTGCAGATGCCGCTTTAGGCTTTTTTGAGCCACCATTTTGAGGAGTGTTCTGTTGTAGGCCTTGACGCTGAGAACGTAATTGGTGACGTAAACCGCTTAGACCACCGCGCGCCGGTGTTGAAACGCTCTCTTGCACTTGTTGAGGTGGCGTTTCATGCTGCGGTGCAGGGTTTTCGCTCATCGGCGGCGCCATATCATACTGTGGCGGAACCCTCTCATATCCACTCGCGTGATATTCAGGTTGTGAATTGGATGAAGGTTGAGGCGCCACTTGTGGTGAGCTTTGTGCTGGACTCGGCTGCTGAGCTCGAGGAGCTGCTACTGTCTGAGCTGGTGCAGTCTTTGATTGACTGGCACTTTGAACTGGGGCTGAAGCTGATTCGCAGTTACTGGAAACAACATTTGCCCCACTGTTACTTGATGGGCGGAACGCCATCATACGCAGCACAATCATTTCCAGACCGACTCGCCCATTTGGCGAGAGGGTCAAATCTTCACGACCTTTCAATGCAATTTGATAGTAAAGCTGAACGTCTTGCGGGCTTAGAGCTTTACTCAACAGCTCAATTTTCTCTGCATCTGGTTGTGCTCGGTCTAACGACGCGGGCAACGCTTGATACATCGCAATTCGGTGTAACTGTGTTGCGACTTGCTGCAACAAACCATCCCACTCAACACCATTTGCCGCTAATTGTTGGATTTTATCCATAGCTTGTTGAGGTTTCTTGCTGCTGATTGACTCTAGTAAGTGAATCGCTTGGTCGGTATCAATCGTCCCCAACATGTGGCTGACAATATCGGCTTGCACCGCACCGTTACCTAATGCAATTGCTTGATCAGTCAAGCTAAGAGCATCACGCATACTGCCATCTGCAGCATGTGAAATCATACCCAACGCTTTTGGCTCTGCTGAAACTTGCTCTTGACCTAGGATGTAATCAAGTTGCTGGTGAATATCATCAACGCTGATTGGTTTCAGATGAAACTGAAGACAACGCGACAATATAGTGACAGGCAGCTTTTGTGGATCAGTTGTTGCGAGTAAGAACTTCACATACTCTGGCGGCTCTTCCAGGGTTTTCAACAACGCATTGAAAGAGTGACGCGATAGCATGTGCACCTCATCGATGAGGTACACTTTAAAACGTCCACGAGCAGGTTTGTATTGAACGTTGTCTAACAGTTCACGAGTGTCTTCAACTTTAGTACGTGATGCTGCGTCGATTTCAAGAAGATCGACAAAGCGACCTTCATCAATTTCACGACAAGTATCACACTTACCACAAGGTGTCGCGGTAATGCCGGTTTCGCAGTTCAAGCCTTTGGCAAACAGCCTACCGATACTCGTTTTACCCACACCACGAGTCCCGCTGAACAGATAAGCATGGTGTAAACGGTTTTGCGCCAGTGCGTTTTCCAACGCCGTCAGGACATGTTTTTGTCCGACAACTTGGTCAAACTGATTAGGACGCCATTTTCGCGCTAAAGCTAAATAACTCATTGAATGTATTAATGTCCTTCAAAATCGCAAATGCTGTACACGTTTAGACCTAGTGCTTCTAAACGTTTATCACCACCGATTTCTGGTAGGTTGATAACGAACGCAGCGTGCTCAACTTCACCGCCCAGTTGGCGAATCAGTTTAGTCGTCGCTTCAATAGTACCGCCCGTTGCCAATAAATCGTCGACAACCAGTACTTTGTCACCTTCAACGATGGCATCTGTATGGATTTCTAGTGTATCAACGCCGTATTCAAGCTCATAAGATTGAGCAACAGTAGGGCGTGGTAGCTTGCCTGGTTTACGCACTGGTACAAAACCAACACCTAGCTCAAGCGCTAAAGGCGCACCAAATAAAAAGCCACGAGCTTCCGTACCCACAACCTTGGTAAAGCCCATATCTTTGTAACGTTCAACAAGTAAGTTGATCGTCGCTTGGTATGCTTTTGCGTCTTCAAGAAGGCTCGTCACATCACGAAATAGAATGCCTGGCTTTGGGTAGTCTTGGATGCTTTTGATGCTAGATTTGATCAGTGAAATTGTTTCTGTAGTCATAATACCGATTTACTTAGATTGGCTCATCGCCCTCTCTAATCGCAGTATCACGAGGGCAACGAACAATAGGTTTTCACCACTATGTGCTTATTTTCGTAAAAGTCACAGGCGCTGAAAATACAAACGCCCACTCGAAGAGCGGGCACACTATTCTCTACAATCTTAGTGATTTTCTTCTCGGTCAGCAACCAACTCAATCACAGGCAGACGCATAAACCAGCTGAGTAAAACGATTAGCATCACTAAAAGACCAATTTTTACCCAAACGAGGGGGACAACAACGATTGAAACCATGAAACTAAGCGCAATAAAAATCGCACCACGCTTTCTTACTTTTGAAGTAACAGCCCGATGCTTATGCCAATTGTCGAGAATGGGTCCAAACGTTTTGTGGTTATGTAACCATTGATGAAATGCGGGGCTACCACGCATAAAACATGCGCTAGCAAGCAAAATAAAAGGTGTGGTGGGTAACAGTGGAAGGGCTATGCCGGCTATGCCGAGCACAATACAGAGTCCACCAACAGTATTGAAAAAGTAACGCTTAATACGAATGGTGAACTCCGGTACAAAATTGCTAGATTAAAAGCCTGCGTAACCATTCATTACACGAAGCCAGGTTAGCGTTGCAGGAAGTGTTGGGATCAAAAGAACTGCAATAAAACCTAAAAAGTAAAAAATATTATAAGGCTCTTTAAAATCTTTGTCTGCCATGATGTGTCTTCTCACTAGTTGACTTTGCTTCTCCCAAGGCACAGCGTTAAATTATCGTTGCACAAATGGGTCATTATTGTTTTAAGCGCTGACTATACATTAAACAGCCAAATCTAAACACCAGTAAAAAGTAAGGTTATTAAACTAAACGTATGTTGTTTTGGTGGTTCTAAAAAGATAATAAGCAGCGTAAGGACGCTGCTTATTGGTTTGCAAGTCATAATTATACTAGTCGGGATTTCCGGGTAATACTTAAACTAAAACTTGAAGAACCTAAACACCCGATAGATAACTGTCCTGCAACACTAAGCGGTAAATCGCGGGTGATGAAGTTTTTCATACTTCCTCCCCCTAAACGGTTACCTGCTGCGATGTGTTGATTCGTATTTCCGTCAGACCAATGGCTATCTAAACCCGCAGGCAATATAGAGACCGAGGATGAAGCGAGGTCGGCGACACCAAACACAGCATTGACTGCACCCGCACACTCCGAACACTCAATTCCTTTTTCAATGATCCCTACCATGTCCTTGAGATCAGCACTGAAACTTTTCAAGTTACGGAGATAGTCGTCAAACAATGCCCTAACGAGCAATGTCGTCGCAACTCCATCATTAGCTTGGGAAGCAGAATCAACTAGATAAAACGCAAATTGACCATTCATTAACCAACGATAATCGAAAACCAAGGGCATCACATCCGTCGATTGCAATAAACGGTACGAGCAGCGCCAATCTCCCTGAGCAGCATCCTTTTCTGGCAATAGAGCTTGCAGTAAATCTCTTGCCGCACTCGGATTCTGTTGTAAATATTCCAGATGCCAATACAGCTCTTGTTCATCTGGGATTTCACCACCATCATCAACCCTGAACCACTGACTTGAAAAGTCACGTTGTTCTGAGAAGTGGCTATCGGTATCTTCTAGCGTATTCTCTATCGCCTGAGATAGGTGCTCATAATTACCTATCGGTTTAGGAAGAAAATCTTTAATACCAAATCGCAACGCTTTCGCGACATCGGACATTTCATCCGTGCCTGATACCACGATAAGCGGCATATATGGGTATTCGAGACTAACTTCTTCGACGAACTCGATACCATCTAAGACCGGCATCGATAAATCACATAAGATAAGATCGGGTTGGCATTCCCTGAGTTGTTGAAGCGCTTCTAGGCCGTTTTCTGCTTCTACTACTTTAAAACCCTGACTTTCTAAATAGGCATTGGTTACTTTACGAAATATTGGATCATCGTCCACCAACATTATTAGTTTTTGATTAATCACTTCCTGTGCCGAGACCATTGCCGTTTGACTGTGAGTCTTAAACATACCTTTATCCCTCACAAAGCTCAGTCAAAAAAACAGATTTATTATTAAGTCATTATTTTTGTTGTGTTTACTTCCAGCAAAACGTGTCACAGCAAGACCTGAGGCCGCTTTGCCTTGTTATAAAACTTAGCTCGGAAACTGCATTAATACAAATATTACGGCGTATAACAGTATTTACTCAAACAGGGTTGCTGTGTTCAAATGATGCAACATGTTGACTTAAAGCAAGCTTTGATCACAAAGTTAATTATAAATTAACCGTAATCGGTAATTTAATGTGTCTGGAAATATGAAATTAGATGACTTAAACCTGTTTCGACTGGTTGTCGAAAATGGGAGCTACACCGCAACTTCGCGAAAAACCATGATCCCGGTTGCGACCATCACCCGACGCATTCAAGCGCTAGAAGACTCTGTCAATCTTCGACTATTGAACCGTCATGCTCGCAAACTCTCGCTCACTGAAGCAGGGGAACGTTTTTACCATGAGTGCTCTCCTTTACTACAAAGGCTAACAACCGCAGCAGAGGAAATCACTGACGACTGCCGAGGAGCATCCGGCAAGATTAAGATATCCGCGCCTTATAACTTAACTAAACGAATGATGATGCCGATGTTCAACAGCTTTATGAAGCAGTACCCGGACATCAACATTGAGCTAACGACAGAGAATAATGCGGACAAGCTTGACCCTACTGAATGGGATGTAATTTTTCGAGTGGGACCGCAACGCGACTCTAGCCTCATCGCGCGTAAGATTGGCGAAGTGAAGGATATTCTCGTTGCAAGCCCTGACTATCTAACCTCGAATCCTGCGCCACATCATGCAGAAGAGCTCTCTAACCATTCATTGCTAAAAGGGTACCCACTTATTAAGTGGACCTTGATTAATAGCAAAGGCGAGTCTGTGGTGAATGTTGATCGTGGTCGTTTTCAAGCAAACGCGCTCAATGTGGTGCGCAGCGCTTGTTCCGAAGGTTTAGGCATCACACTAATGCCAGATGTCATGATCAAAGAGTACATCGAGAGCGGCGATTTGGTACGCGTACTGCCAGATTGGAGTGCAAACCCGCGCGACATTTATATGCTTTACAACCACAAAGACCACCTGCCAGAGAAAGTTCGCCTCTTTATTGACTTTGTGATCGCTTATAACATTCACTAATTAAGTAGCGAAAACAAAAAACCAGAGCCGAAGCTCTGGTTTTTTTACGACTTAAGAAAACGCACCCTATGCGCCTTCGTTATGAAGCTCTAGGTTTGCTAAATCCTGTTGGATTTCAAGTTGTGTTTTCGCATCATCATTACGAAGACCATCCAAAAAATCTAGGTATTGTTGGTCAATATCACCCGTTACGTATTCGCCGTTAAACACGGATGTATCGAACTGAGTAATATCTTGGTTTCCAAGACCTACCGCCTCTACCAAATCTTCTAGACGTTGATAAATAAGCGCATCGGCACCAATCTGCTTACAAATTGTATCGTTGTCACGGCCATGGGCAATAAGCTCTGTAGCACTTGGCATATCAATGCCGTATACGTTCGGGAAACGAACTTCAGGAGCCGCTGAGACCATGTACACTTTCTTGGCACCAGAATCACGAGCCATCTCAATAATCTGCTCTGACGTTGTACCTCGAACAATAGAGTCATCCACCAGCAACACATTCTTACCTTTGAATTCCGAACGAATAGCATTCAACTTGCGACGTACTGATTTCTTACGTTGTTGCTGGCCAGGCATGATAAACGTACGTCCAACATAACGGTTTTTCACGAAACCTTGGCGATAAGGGATATCGATCGCTTGAGCGATTTGCAGTGCAATGTCGCAAGACGTTTCAGGGATAGGAATGACAACATCGATATCAAGGTTTGCGTAATCTTCACGAATACGTTCGCCCAGCTTTTTACCCATTTCAACGCGAGCGCTGTATACCGAAATTTTATCGATGAACGAATCTGGACGAGCAAAGTACACGAACTCGAAAATACAAGGGTTCAGCTTAGGATTATCTGCACACTGCTTCGTGTAAAGTTCACCGTCAAACGTTGCGTAAATCGCTTCACCAGGTGCAACATCACGGACGAAATCAAAACCGACCGCATCCAATGCCACCGATTCAGACGCAACCATGTACTCTGCTCTGCCGTTAACTTCACGCTTACCTAAACACAGCGGGCGAATACCGTGTGGGTCACGAAATGCAATCATACCATGACCAATGATCATGGCGGTCACAGCATAAGCACCGCGAATTGTGCGATGAACATTGGTGACTGCGCGGAATACGTCTTCGGTCGTGACATTTCCTTTTACTGAGTCAATTTCGTGCGCCAGTACATTTAGTAATACTTCAGAGTCTGAAGTGGTATTGATATGACGGCGATCTTTTTCAAACAGCTTCTGACGAACTTCGTTGGCGTTAGTCAAGTTACCGTTGTGGGCAAGTGTAATACCGAAAGGAGAGTTTACGTAGAAAGGTTGAGCTTCTGAAGCGCTTGAACTGCCTGCTGTAGGGTAACGAACATGACCAATTCCGACCTCGCCTTGCAGGCGTTGCATGTGTCTTGCTTCAAATACATCCTTGACTAAACCGTTCGCCTTACGCAGACGAAAACGATTGCTTTCTATGGTACAAATACCAGCGGCATCTTGGCCACGATGCTGTAACACCGTTAACGCGTCATAAATAGACTGGTTTACAGGCGTTGTGCCCACGATTCCAACAATACCACACATGTCCTAATCCTCGATTTGCGACAGTAGCTGGCACTACTAGATAGTGCCAGACAGAAAACTTGATGTTGCTTGTAAATGCTCGAAGAATGGGGCGATGATACGGCTGAACTCAGGGATCAACTGTGAATCTTTCCACCAATCCGAGCTTGGGAATGCAGTAAACGCATCCATAAAAAACAGCACCGCAGAAACAATTAAGACTCCGCGTAGACCACCAAATACAATCCCGAGAATTCGGTCCGTACCTGATAGCCCTGTTTTTTGTACCAGTTGACCAATGACGTAATTCACCACTGCACCAACTACCAAGGTTGCGACAAATAACGCCGCGATCGCCGCTCCGTTACGAAACATATCATCTTCGATGTTGGTGAAGTACACCGCCAATTTGGCGTAGTAATTACTGGAGATAAAAAACGCTCCGAACCAAATCACCAAAGACAAAGCTTCTTTAGCAAAACCGCGAACTAAACTGATCAGAGCTGAAAATCCGATCACACCTAAAATGATAAAATCTATCCAATTCATCTTTTCTTCATCTTAAGTTGGCGCGCATTTTAACAGAAAAAATGCTGACGCAAACGTTTTCTTATGGATTTAATGGCTTAAATTTAAGCAATTGACCTTTTGAACCTGTAATTTTTTGTAATTCTTGAACTTGTCGTTCAAGTTTACTTTTTGACACATCAGGGCCAACAATCACTCTCGTAAACTCGTTTTCTTTCTTTGTGTGAGCTTGATAACCACGCTTTTGCAAATCCGCGACAAGCGCGACAGCATTTTCGTGATTCTTAAGTGCCATCAACTGAATGATCCAAGCTGAATCTTCATATTGATTTTTCTCTTGAACAGGACGAGTGACGACCTCAACTTGCTCTGGTTGTTTGATGACCTCAGGTTTAGATGTTGGCACTGGCTCGGGCTCAGAAACGGCTACTTGAGCATCCTCACGTTCTTGCACTACAGCTTCAACCGGAGAATCCGGTAACGTAATGTCGTCTTCCACTGGCTCTAATATTTCGAAGTTTTCCACATCACTATCAAGTTCTGGTTTGATAGGAATACTGGCAAATTCTTCTTTGTAGTGCAGTTTCTTACCATCTAGCACATCGGGAAGAACAATGACTCCGACTGCGACTAGAATGATGGTGCCGACTAAACGACTTTGGAATTTACTTGCCATCAAAATACCTTTACTTATTTATTATTTGATTGCCAATGTTCCAATACCTCTCCGACGGTATGGAATGATCCAACCACCAGAATAACGTCTCCTGTCTTTGCGTGGCTTCTCGCACTCTCGAAGGCGTCAACAGGGTTTTCAAAATGAACTTGCCCATCAGGTAAGTATTGGCACAATTCATCAGCGGTCGCCGCTCTCGGTCCAGTAAGCGACGCTGGATACCATTGTGTTGCAACTGGAGTTAGCGCTTCAATGGTTGCTTTAATGTCCTTGTCATGCAGCATTGCAACCACAATATGGATATTCTTACCCAGATATTGTTGCTTCACTCTCTCTACCAAATACTCAGCAGAGTGCGGGTTATGAGCGACATCAAGGACTATTTCAGGTTCGTGATGCAGTACTTGCATACGCCCCGCCAAACGCGCATTATTCAAGCCATTGACAATATTTATGTCAGTGATTTGCAATTCCGAAGCCCCTAGTGCCATCAGTGCAGTGGCTGCATTTTGTAATGGTAGCGATGGGATTGGTAAATCCTCTAACTCAAATGCCCCACTGCTCCATTTCCAACCATTATCAGTTAGTTGGTAATCGTACTGAATACCTACTTGGAAGAACTCAGAACCAATATCGTCAGCATGAGCCGCCACGGTCGCTGGTGGCGTCGGTTGACCACAAATTGCTGGCTTCCCTGAACGGTAAATGCCCGCTTTTTCAAAACCAATAACATTGATGTCATCACCAAGCCAATCCACATGATCGATCGCTAAGCTCGTAATAACAGAAACATCATGGTCAACAACGTTAGTGGCGTCTAGACGGCCGCCAAGTCCTACTTCAAGTAAGACAACGTCAACTTTCTCTACTTGGAAAATACGTAGCGCAGCAAGCGTACCGAATTCAAAGAGGCTAAGGCTAACATCACCACGCTGCTTTTCTACATAATCGAATGCTTCACAGTGCTTGGCATCTACAACGTCAACGCCATTAATGCGTACACGCTCGTTGTAACGAATCAGGTGCGGAGAACTATAAACACCGACTGAATAGCCAGCATCAAGTAAAATGGCTTCCATTAACGCACACGTTGAGCCTTTGCCATTGGTTCCGGCAACGGTGATTACGGTTGGAGCTGGTTTGGTAAGATTGGCTTTGTTTGCTACCGCTTGGACACGGTCTAAGCCTAGATCAATTGCTGAGGAATGAATATTTGCTAAATAATCAAGCCACATCTCTAATGAAGATGTGGCTTGAGGAATTGGGTTTTGGGTCATCTAACTTTAACCATTAAATTCTTTGGTTTTTATGTTAGTTGATACTTTACCCTTTTTCGTCCGCTTCTGGTACAGAATATGGCTCTTCATTTGGAGATTCGTTAACCGAAACCACCAAAGGAGACTTGTGGTTAGTCATCTTAGCGATAAGACCACCCACACGCTGACGCATTTCACGACGGTCAACGATCATATCAATAGCACCGTGATCAAGTAGGAACTCACTACGCTGGAAACCTTCAGGAAGATCTTCACGTACAGTTTGCTCGATTACACGACGACCAGCAAAGCCAATGAGGGCCTTAGGTTCACCGATGTTGATATCACCCAACATAGCCAAACTTGCTGATACACCACCCATTGTAGGGTCAGTTAGAACAGAAATAAACGGCAGACCTTTTTCTGATAAACGCTCAAGCGCAGCACTGGTTTTTGCCATTTGCATAAGAGACATTAAAGCCTCTTGCATACGAGCACCACCACTTGCTGAGAAACAAACAAGCGCACAGTTATTTTCAATGGCTGCATCCACTGCTTTCACAAAGCGAGCACCAACGACTGAACCCATTGAACCACCCATAAAGGAGAATTCAAACGCACACGCCACAAGCGGCAGACCAAGCAATTCACCCTGCATCACAACTAGCGCATCTTTCTCACCGCTATTTTTTTGTGCAGCAGAGATACGCTCTTTGTATCGCTTAGAATCTTTAAATTTCAGTTTATCCTGTGGCTCAAGTTCAGAACCTAATTCAACTCGATTACCTTCATCTAAAAATGTTTCCAAACGACGACGCGCTTTCATACGCATGTGATGGTTACACTTTGGACAAACTTCTAAGTTACGCTCTAGCTCTGCATGGTATAAAACCTGTTCACAAGAGGTACATTTAGTCCACACACCTTCTGGGATAGAAGCTTTGCGTGAACTTACTAGATTGCTTTTCTCTAAAATCTTTTCAAGCCAACTCATGGAAGACCTTTTCTCTCAACTCTTCCGCTTCATTGCGAAAGATAT
>NZ_JAWPOL010000042.1:13304-29951 GCF_033391095.1 Vibrio sp. Vb0667
CTTTTCTCTAAAATCTTTTCAAGCCAACTCATGGAAGACCTTTTCTCTCAACTCTTCCGCTTCATTGCGAAAGATATAAATTCGACATAATACCGACGGATTAAACCATATCTTGCAGCTACTGTAGATAAAAAACTGGTTGTACCTATTTTTGATATCGTAAATAGCGTATGTTTTCCGTTCACATTCAATGTAAACACTACCGATATTTTGAAATAAGTTTGTAAAATTAGTTCAAATTATCTGGTAAAAACAGTGGACCGATCGGCACTTCAGGTAACCCAAACTCTTCTGGGTAGTCTACATCTACCAGGTACAGACCTTCCGCTTTCGCTGTCGCACCCGCTAGTTTGCGATCTTTGGCGTCTAATAACCACTTGATCCATTCAGGACTCTCTTCGCCACGTCCAACTTTTATCAAGCTACCCGTGATATTACGAACCATATGATGCACGAACGCATTGGCTTTAATATCAATAACCACATAGTTTCCATGGCGCGTAACGTTCAGATGCATCAAGTTTCGAAATGGACTGCGAGACTGACAATGCGCCGCGCGAAACGACGTAAAATCATTTTCGCCGAGTAGGAACTGCCCTGCTTCATGCATTTTTTTCTCGTCGAGCTCACCATGATAGTGACTAACCCCCGAGTTTAAGATGCCTGGACGTAAAGCATGATTGAAAATAATGTAACGATAACGGCGCGCTGTCGCTGAGAATCTTGCATGGAAATCATCTGAAACTTCTTGAGCCCAACGAACCGCTATATCGCTTGGCATGTTCGCGTTTGCGCCCATGGTCCAAGCTACCATTTTTCGAGTAACGTTGGTATCAAAGTGCACAACTTGTCCCGTGCCATGCACGCCTGCGTCTGTCCGACCAGCACACTGAACTTCAACTGGGTGATTAGCGACGACGGACAATGCTTTCTCTAGCTCTTCTTGGACACTTTTCACTTCTCTTTGGCGCTGCCAACCAAAGTAGTTTGTACCGTTGTACTCGATACCTAATGCGATTCTCATCTTAACCTTCGAACTCTAAAATGGGGCGGGAAGTATATACTCAAGTCACCTCAAGTTGCCAGTTTCACCAAGGGTGACATAAAGGTAGCATCATACTAACGGGACACAAAAAGGGTAGCAAACGCTACCCTTTTGTTTCGGTTTATCGGCCATTAATGGCGTCAATCAGGCTTTTTGCTTCGCGGCGAATATCATCCTCACCGTAAACAATCGCCTCTTCTAGTAGTTTAATCGCCCCTTGAGAATCGTTCATCTCGAGATAGATTTTAGCCAAATCCAGTTTCCCAGCCGCTTCAGCATTGCTATCTACGTCAATATCGCCGATCTCACCGATAACATCTGGAAACTCGTTCAATCCGACATCGAGCTTAAGGTCTTCTTCTTCGAACTCACCACCTTCTCTGTCGACCTGAGCCATCAATTCATCAATCGTCATAAATTGATTTTTCTTCGGGTCGAAGTCATCCAAGTCGCTTTGCTCTGCCCAGTTTTCTTGCGCGATCTCTGGCTGACTTAGTGCATCACTCGAATTCCAAACATCACGCTGGTCCTCAGGCACTTCTTCAGTAGAACTTACGTTATCAGCAGCGGGTTTAAAGCCATCCCAATCATCTCCAACATCAAGCATGGTTTCAAAATCCATACCTGCACTTGCGATGGTGTCACTGTCTAGTTTACCTTCAAATACTTCTGAGTTTGCGTCTTCCGCAAGAAGGTTAGCCATTGATGATTCATCATCCAAATTACTGAGCGGCTCACCCTCTGTCGCTGTTGGCTGCACTTCTGGGTCAGTATCAAAGCCGTTTTGCTGCGCAAATACTTCAAACAAAGCATCATGATCGTTATCGGCTTGAATAGCTGGTCTCGATGTCTCTGCTTCAACCTTAGGGCTCTCTGACGCACCCTCGTTCATTGACGCGAGAACATCTTCCTCATTGAACTCTGGAAGATCTTGGTCGTCAAAACTTAACTCTTCATCCTCACCGGAGATTGGTTCTATATCTGCAGTCTCAGAGCTCGGTAATTCTGGCTCTTCTTCCATCGACGCCAAGGCATCTTCTTCGCTGAACTCTGGCAAATCGAGCTCATCAAAATTGAACTCTTCTTCGGACTCAGTTGGCAAGTCGGCTTCAACTTGTTCTAGTTCAATGGACTCGGACGTTTCTAACTCCGGCTCATCCACCATAGACGCCAATGCGTCTTCTTCACTAAACTCAGGAAGATCCAGCTCATCAAAATTGAATTCATCTTCTGATTCAGCTGGCAAGTCGGCTTCAACCTGTTCTGGCTCAACGGACTCGGACGTTTCTAACTCCGGCTCATCCGCCATAGACGCCAATGCGTCTTCTTCACTAAACTCAGGAAGATCTAGCTCATCAAAATTGAATTCATCTTCTGATTCAGTTGGCAAGTCGGCTTCAACTTGTTCTGGTTCAACGGACTCGGACGTTTCTAACTCCGGCTCATCCGTCATAGACGCCAATGCGTCTTCTTCACTAAACTCAGGAAGATCCAGCTCATCAAAATTGAACTCTTCTTCGGACTCGGTTGGTAAGTCAGCTTCGACTTGCTCTGGTTTAACGGACTCGGACGTTTCTAACTCCGGCTCATCCGCCATAGACGCCAATGCGTCTTCTTCACTAAACTCAGGAAGATCCAGCTCGTCAAAATTGAATTCTTCTTCTGATTCAGTTGGTAAGCCTGCTTCAACTTGTTCTGACTCAACGGACTCGGACGTTTCTAACGCAGGTTCGCCAGCCATAGATGCTAGAGCATCTTCTTCGCTGAATTCTGGAAGATCTAGCTCGTCAAAATTGAATTCATCTTCTGAATCGTTGGTCGACTCAGTTTCCGGCTCCAATTCAGGTTCATCCAGTAGCCAATCTTCTTCTTGTGGAACACCGAATTCATTTTCTATTGTATTTGGTGTCGGCGTGAAGGCTGGAATGTCTTCCTCTTGCTCAACGTGAGGCTGTACCTCAGCATCGGACTCCACGGATGGTTCTTGTGTTGAATCAGTATCGGTAGCCTCTTGTTGTAGTGATGAAGCTTCCTCTATCTCCGTTTGTGTTTTTTCAACTTGCTGCGGTAAATCGTCTTCACTATCAAATAGAGCGTCAAGTTCAGCAGAAAAATCCGCTTTTTCTTGTTCTGTTGGCAGAAGTTCTTCACTGTCTGACTCAAATAGGTCGTCTAGCTCGCTCATTAAAGGATCATTCTCTGGTGAGAGGTCCTCTAAATCACCAAGAAATTCATCGCTGCTAAATGGCTCTGAGGCAGCCTCTGGCTCGGTTAATGGTTGATCTTCTACAGCTTGTTGCGTGTCTGGCTGGCTTTCACTTAATAAAGCGTCGATGTCCAACCCAGACTCAATGTCCTGATCTTCATGAGTTTGTTCTGACCCAACTACGGGAGATGGCTTTTCGTCGGCGTCTGGCTCACCAAAACCAAGTGATTTCAGTAACTCTTCCTCTTCCGATTTATTCTGCTCTGGGCTCTCGTCCTCTCGAATCAGATCATCAAACGGATCTAAATCAGCTTCAGTCTCTTCATCAAGTTCAGAGGTAACATCATCAATGAGTTCGTCCAGTAAGTCTGTGCTATCTGCGTCTAACTCTTCGATCGAGTCATCACCTTCAAAACCAGAGATTGCTTCTAGCTCGTTTAGTGGATCAAACTCGTCTGTGTCATCTTCATCAAAATCAATGAGTTCATCGAGTAGCTCTGTACTGTTTTCATCTAGAACAGGACCTTCATTGGCGTCAGCTTCTCGAACTTCCGATTCACTAGCCGGTTGTTCATACTGGGCCAATAGCTTATCGATATCGTCGTCAGATGCCTCTCCTACACTAAAGTCATCATCCGAAACGGGCTGTTTTAACTCAGGCTCATCAGTATCTAAATCGAAGTCATCGTTGCCAAGTTCAGCAAACAAGTCATCAAGCATATCCTGGTCGACAGTGTCACTTGGTAACTCTTCTGACGGCTCATCGGCTGCAAGTAACTCGGCAAATGCGTCGTCTGAAAGCGAGTCTGATTTCTCATTCGCATCATCCGAAAGATCGAAGCCAGACTCATCGTCATCGAGCACTTCTAGTTCTGGAGCAACCTCATCTAAGGCTCGCTCCATTTCTTCTAAACCAAGCGCCTTTTCTTCGCCGTTGACTTGGATACCATTGTTCGATGACTCAAACTCATCCAGACCAACATCTAGGTCACCGTCATCGCCAATATCTGCAAATGGGTCATCGTCCCCTTCCAGATTGAAATCAAGTTCTTCATCGTCGAGATTAGCAAAGACGTCTTCTTCTAAATCTGACTTCTCTTCTTGTAAAGACTGTGCGTTGATATCTTCATCTGCAAACAATTCATCATCAAGCGTGAGCTCTTCATCCAGCTCATCCGCCGCCGCTAAACCGATTGGCGCCGCAAGAGGATCAACGTTTTGCTGTTCCTGCGCAGCCGCTTCTTCCTCTTTCGCTTTAGAGCGTCGGCCAAGAAGCATAACAACTAGCAACGCAATCAAAGCACCAGGAATTAATGCCGCAAGACCAACGAGCCAACCATTAGACAAAATTTTGTCCATGGTGCTTGGTTGCATGCGCTGTTGTTCAGCAAGGCGTTGGCGCTCTTCAGCAAGCAGCTTCTCGACTTCTGAGCGAATGCGTTCTTCGTCATTCAACTCGCTTTTCAAAGTTTCGACTTCGCTTTGCACTTCTGACAGCATCAATCGAAGACGATGGTTCTTCTCTTCTAATGACTCTAATTCACTTTGTGAGCCTTGAAGTTTGTCCTTTAGCGCACTGACCTGCTTTTCACCCTGCGGAGAGGTGGTTACTGGTGGCGCAGGGATGACCGGTATTGTTTTCGGAGTTGGTTTTGGCTCCGTTGCTGCCACTGTCTCTGGCTTAGTCGCAGACTTGGGTTCTACTTTAATTTGTGGCTTTGGTTGCTCGGTGACTCGTTGTGCTGGCGTCGCTCTATTTGTCGGCTTCGGCTGTTTTAACTTAGCTTCATGCGCCTTCATAATCGCAACAGCTTGCGCTGTGGTCGCGCTTTGCACTTGCTCTAAAGAAGGTACTCGTAGCCGACTCCCTGGGATCAATTCATGAATGTTTTGGTTCTCAAACGCTTGAGGGTTAATTCGGTAAATGGCAAGAAGCGTTTGTTGAACGGTAACACCGCGTGAAGGTCGTAATTCTGAAGCGATCGACCATAGTGTTTGATTTTCACCAGTCGGACCAAAGAAACGTGACGGTTGAGTATTCGCAGGAGGAGCAGGTAATGCTCGCTCAATATCTTCAGCATAGCTCGGAGATGATTGCACTTCACCAGACGGTCCAACAAGACGAATTCCTTCGGCTTGAACCACTGATGATGTCTGAGTCGCGCTCATCAACACAAGGGCTGCTAACAAACGCTTATAATTTTGACGCATAGAAGGCTCAGTTTTGTGCTAGATACAATTTGAAATGGTGATCGGTTAAATATATCGGATATCGCATGCAAAACTATAGCGTTGAGAATAAAAAATGTGTGGCTCTCGCCATATTCGTACTAATCTCACACTATTTTGTTTCGTTCGTACAAAAAAGCCTCGCACTGTGCGAGGCTTTGAAATGAACTGTAAGCGACTTAGTAGTAATCGCGGATCAGAACTTCTGCGATTTGCACCGCGTTAGTTGCCGCGCCTTTACGCACGTTATCAGCAACAACCCACAGGTTTACGCCGCTATGATGGCTGATATCGTTACGGATACGACCAACCATTACATGGTCCTTACCGCCCGCATCGCGAACTTGTGTAGGGAAGTCTTCACCGTGGAACACTTCGATACCGTCAGTTTGCTCAAGCAAGTTAACGACTTCTTGTGCATCGATAGGTGAACGAGTCTCAATGTGAAGTGCTTCTGCGTGACCGTAGAATACAGGAACACGTACACACGTTGGATTGACTGTGATTGATGGATCGTTAAAGATCTTCTGTGTTTCCCACACCATTTTCATTTCTTCTTTGGTGTAGCCGTTTTCCATCATTTGATCGATTTGTGGAATACAGTTAAACGCGATCTGTTGAGAGAATTGCTTCTTGTCTGCAGGCAGACCGTTTAGCAGCTTCGCCGTTTGACCTGCTAGCTCATCGATACCCGCTTTGCCTGCACCAGATACCGATTGGTAAGTTGATACGTTAATACGCTCAATGCCCACCGCATCGTGAATTGGTTTTAGTGCAACCAACATTTGGATGGTTGAACAGTTCGGGTTCGCAATGATGTTACGGTTACGAAACTCTGCAATCGCTTCTGGGTTTACTTCTGGCACAACAAGAGGAATGTCGTACTCGTAACGGAAGTGTGATGTATTGTCGATAACAATCACGCCTTCATCAGCGGCAATTGGAGCCCACTTGGCTGATAGCTCACCACCAGCAGAAAACAGTGCGATATGCGCTTGAGACCAATCGAACTCTTCTACGTTTTGAACGCGTACCGTTTTACCATTGAAGCGATAAGTCTTGCCTTCGCTGCGCTCACTCGCGAGTAGGAAGATTTCGCCTACTGGGAATTTGCGCTCTTGAAGCACATCCAAAATTGTTTCACCGACCGCACCGGTCGCACCTAAAATGGCAACATTATATTGCTGGCTCATTGACTTACCTCAATCTGAAAACCTAGTTCTGCTAATGGAGCAAGGTTACATGTTTTGTTACCCACTAGCGTGACAGCGCTGTATTCACGGCGATCCCAGTAGTTTTTACGCATCAGGTCAAAAGAGCCTGGCTTACTGATTTCGCGGCGGAAAAGAGCGTCATCTCTACGCACATCATAGATTAACTGCGTGATGTTATGCAGTGTTGCTTCGTCCCAAGCTCTGTCCAATACCATAGTAGGAACAGGCGCGGTTGGCAGTAAATCGCTGGCATGCGCACGTAATTCGTTATTTAAGAACTCACAGTAGCTGTTGAAAATCATCGTTGTACCGCGAGCTTTCCCTTCCAAGCCGTAGCCTGCAACGTGAGGGGTTGCGAATGCTAGCAGAGGCAGAAGCTCCATATCAACCTCTGGTTCAAATTCAAATACGTCGAGTGCCGCTGTAAAGCCATCATTTTTCAAAAGACGTTGCTTCAAAGCAGCGTTGTCAACGATGGGACCTCGAGCCGCGTTAATCAAAATTTGATCGCTGCGGAGACCATTTAATACCTTCTCATCAATCAAATGATGCGTTGGGTATGGGCCATCTTTGGTGATTGGCGTATGTAGTGTAATGATGTCTGAGCTTTCAATCAGTTCTGTCAACGGAGTAAAGCTACGAGGATCACCAGCCTCTTGTTTGAATGGGTCATTGATGAGAACTTTAATACCCATGCCTTTCAAACATTTCTCTAGGTAGCTACCTACTTGGCCTGCACCAATAATACCTACCGTCTTGTCAAATACCGAGAAACCTTGTTGCTGAGCGAGCACCATCATCACGCTGAACGCGTATTCCGCCACACCCACTTTGTTACACCCTGGCGCCGCAGTGAAGAAAATGCCTTTCTCTTTTAAGAGTGCTTGGTCAACATGATCCATGCCTGCCGTGGCCGTACCAACAAACTTCAGCTTGTTTGCTTTGCTGATCAGGTCAGCATTCACTTTGGTGACTGAGCGAATCATTAGGGCATCAACATCCACTAAATCATCGGCGGTCAGTGTACGACCTGGTTTTAGAATTACGTTACCGAGTTGGCTGAATAGTTCTTCAGCATACGGCATATTTTCATCAACAATAATTTTCATAGCGCCAGCGTTCTAACATCCATTTGTAAGAGTTCGTTTATTCGCAAGATGCGAAACTAAAGCGATTGTGCCCTTTTCCCGAAAAATCTCAAGATATAACACCAATAAACCTCAAGGAGGTAACTCCTATAGAATCGATTGACGGGAAGCCTAGAGAAAAGCAGAAACAGAGAAAAGAAAAAGCCCGGCTAAATAGCCGGGCAAAGTTCCAGAACAAAAGGATCCTATCCCGCTCTCCATGGGATAGAGTCTGCGTCTGTTCGATCAGTGTGACTGATCAAGCTCTGGAAACTGGATTGTTGGCGTTTACAGTACTCTCGCAAGGCGCCAACAAATTCAGTTAACCTTGGTACTTTTTAATAACCAAAGTTGCGTTTGTGCCGCCAAAGCCAAAGCTGTTTGACATTACGGTCGTTAGCTCTGCATCACGTGCTTCTGTCACGATGTCCAGACCTTGTGCTGCTTCGTCCAAGTTTGAAATATTGATGCTTGGAGCAATGAAGTTTTTGTCTAGCATAAGTGTTGAGTAAATTGCTTCGTGCACGCCCGCTGCGCCGAGTGCGTGGCCAGTCATTGCTTTTGTTGCAGAGATTGCAGGGCTGTTCTCACCAAACAATTGTTGGATAGCACCAAGCTCTTTCACGTCACCAACTGGTGTCGATGTGCCGTGCGTGTTGATGTAATCCACACCATCAACGTCTTGCATCGCCATCTTCATACAACGAATTGCGCCTTCACCTGATGGCGCTACCATGTCGTAGCCATCTGATGTCGCACCGTAACCTACGATTTCACCGTAGATTTTCGCACCACGTGCCAGTGCGTGCTCTAGTTCTTCAATAACCAGCATGCCGCCGCCGCCCGAGATAACAAAACCGTCACGGTCTGCATCGTATGTACGAGATGCTTTGTCTGGCGTGTCATTGTATTTGGTTGACAGTGCGCCCATCGCATCAAACATCATAGTTTGAGACCAATCTAGCTCTTCGCCGCCACCAGCAAAAACAATATCTTGTTTGCCTAGTTGAATAAGCTCCATAGCATGGCCGATACAGTGTGCAGATGTTGCACATGCAGAGCTCATTGAGTAGTTCACGCCACGAATCTTAAATGGCGTAGCAAGACAAGCAGAAACAGTAGAAGACATAGTACGAGGAACCATGTAAGGACCAACTCGCTTTACGCCTTTGGCGCGCATCGTGTCTGTCGCTACCGTTTGATTGTATGCAGAAGCACCGCCAGAACCTGCAACGATACCGGTACGATCGTTTGAAACCTGCTCTTCTGTAAGACCAGCGTCTGCGATTGCCTGCTCCATTGATAGGTATGCATAAGCAGCCGCATCACCCATAAAGCGCATCTGCTTACGGTCGATGTGTTCCGCCGGGTTGATTTTTAGGTCACCCCATACTTGCGAACGAAGACCGTGTTCTTTGAACTGCTCAGATGCAGTGATGCCAGATTTGCCCGCTTTAAGAGACGCTAGAACTTCTTCGACGTTGTTACCGATACTTGAAACAATACCCATACCGGTGATTACGACTCGTTTCATTATGACATTCCTATAATTCAAAAATCCGCTAGATGATAACTAAGATAGTCAACAAAAGTGGTCAGCTTTCCCATAAATTCGTACAATCGCCCCATTCTTACCGCGCCAAATCACAAATTTGCACCATTATGACTTCAATAAAAAACGCAGAACTTGGTTGGAACGAAGCTGGTACTCCGGTTTCAGACCAATTTGATGATGTTTACTTCTCTAACGTAAACGGTCTTGAAGAGACACGCTACGTTTTCTTAAAACAAAATCATCTCCCAGAAAGATGGCAGGAATTTGACCAAAGACGTTTTGTCATTGGTGAAACCGGATTTGGCACGGGATTAAACTTCTTAGCAGTATGCCAGTGGTTTAGTGAGTTTCGTCGTCAGCATCCGGACGCAACATTGAAAGAGCTGCATTTTATTAGCTTTGAAAAATACCCATTAAGCAAAGCCGATTTAAAGAAGGCGCATGAAGCTTGGCCTGAGCTAGCTGAATACGCGGAAAAGTTACAAAAGCACTACCCTGCCGCTGTGCCGGAGTGTCATCGCATTGTTTTAGAAGACGGCGCAATCACACTCGACCTTTGGTTTGGTGACATTAAAGACTGCATGCCGCAAGTCCCATACAACGAACAAGGTTTGATTGATGCTTGGTTCTTAGATGGATTCGCGCCAAGCAAAAACCCAGAGATGTGGAACCAAGGCCTGTTCAACAACATGGCAAAGCTAGCCAAGCAAGATTGTACAGTTGCCACGTTTACCGCAGCAGGCTTTGTACGTCGTGGTTTGAACGAAGCTGGCTTTACAATGAAAAAGGTGAAAGGTTTCGGCACTAAGCGAGAAATGATCGCCGGCTCTATGGAGCAAGGTGAAAAGCAGTCGAACCATCTCCCTTGGTTCAATCGCACAGCATCTAGCAATCTTGATTCGATTGCCATCATTGGTGGTGGTATAGCCAGCGCGGCGTTAGCGAAAACGTTAGTTCGTCGTGGCCAAAACGTCACCCTTTACTGTAAAGACAAACAACCAGCCAAAGGAGCGTCGGGTAATCGTCAAGGGGCCGTGTATCCATTGTTGAACGGTCCCCATACTGGCGTTTCGCGTGTGTTTGCTCCTGCATTTTTGTTCGCACGTCAGTTTGTTGAACAAGCAGCACAAGAGATCGATTTTGATCATGACTGGTGTGGCGTAACTCAGTTGATGTGGGATGACAAATCCACAGACAAACTGGAGAAAATGCTTGCGGGTAACTTCACTCCAGAGCTCATTCAAAAGCTGTCCGCCGAGGAAACTGCGAACACTATCGGGTTACCTATTGATATGGCGTCTGTGCACTACCCAATGGGAGGGTGGCTGTGCCCTGCCGAGTTAACTCGCGGGTTAATTAAACAATTGGAGAAGACGTCGTTACTCTCAACGAAGTTTGAACATCTTGTTGAGGCATTAGATTGGGATGAAAAGCGTCAGCTCTGGCTACTAACGGCGAGTGGTCAAACATTTGAGCACTCAACGGTTGTAATTGCGAACGGCCATGAGTTCCAGACATTGAGTCAAGCCGCTTCCCTACCAATGGGACAAGTGAAAGGACAAGTCAGTCATGCGCCAGCAACCGAAACGCTGAGTCAGCTGAAAACGGTGTTGTGTTACGACGGTTACATGACACCTGTTAACCCAAGTAATCAACACTTGTGTATCGGTGCAAGCTACGACCGCAGTCACCTTGACTACGAATTTGATGAAAACGCCCAAAAAGATAATGCGGAAAAGCTAGTGAAATGTGTACCGAATCAAACATGGGCAAAAGAGGTAGATATCACTGATAATCAATCTCGCCAAGGTATTCGTTGTGTTAGCCGAGATCACTTACCATTTGTCGGGAATGTGGGTGACTTTGAGACGATCAAAACGCAATACGCCAACTTACAAAATCAAAAAGCAGAAGAGGTAGAAACCATTCATCAGTACCCTAACCTATTCTGCTTCTTAGGTTTAGGATCTCGTGGACTGAGCTCTGCACCATTATTAGCTGAAGTATTGGCCTCCCAGATCTGTGGGGACCCGCTGCCATTACCGGTTGATGTATTGACCGAACTTCACCCAAGTCGAATGTGGGTTCGTAAACTAAGAAAAGGCAAAGCCATTACCGAGCTGTAAGAGTATTCTCTCGTTTTAATTCCCGACACAGATACGTGATACGTGTCGGGAATCGCTAACTCACTAAGTTGCTCGTACTGAGATTACTTCAGCAGTGCAACTGCCTGTTTCACTTGCTCTGCCACTTCTGGGTTTACAACCTTACCCGATTCCACGTCAAAATTTTCGTAGAAGCTCGGCACAGATAACGATGCCTTTACATCCGCGCCAAAAAATTGAGCAGAACCTGTCGCCGCCGCAAGAACACTTTGTGCACCACCGGGACCTGGGGAAGTTGCTAAATAAACGACAGGTTTGTTTTGAAATACATTACGCTCAATGCGCGTCGCCCAATCGAACAAGTTTTTATAGGCCGCTGGGTACGAACCGTTATGCTCTGCGAAGGAAACAACGAGAGCGTCAGCCTCCGCCAAGTCACGTAAAAACGCGACAGCCCCTTCAGCTTGACCTATTTCTTTCTCTTTGTCCTCGCTAAACATTGGCGCTTGATAATCGTTTAAGTCTAGAACATTCACTTGAGCGCCTTCGACTTGATTTGCTGCGTATGTAGCAAGTAGTTTGTTGATTGAGGTAGAGCTGGTAGATGCACCAAATGCGACAATTTTCATGGTTGTAATCCTTTGTTCACGTTTTATGCTGATCAGAATAAAAGTTGAACAGTTTCGCTACAACCACAAAAATTTTATGGAGAGGTTCGAATTTTTCGAAGTAGTAAATGACTAGGATTAAATGAAGGGAGAACGCTGCTTAGGGATTAAGCCTGAGCCTGGAGCTCTTGCCACAAATCACTGACAATTACGCGATCGGCCGGGCTTAACTCGGTACGCGCATTTTCTAAGCTGCTCTCAATGCGTGACTTCAGCTCAGTAATATCGCTAATCCCTTCTTCTTCACAAGACGCCGCGGATAAAGAGATGTGACCACGTAAATAACCACCAGCAAACAATTCATCGTCAGATGCTGTTTCAATTCGAGCATCAATCAGTTCCAGTAGTTTTTCTTCAAATTCAATAATCATGGTGTATCTCTGAGGTTATTAGTGGTTATTTAACGCAAAAGTCCGACGCTTCCAGTGGCTTAGTTTGATAAAATGCGCGCAGGGCATCAGAAAGCATTTTCACTCGCAAAGGCAAGCCAACGTCCAAAATACCTAGCACTTCTTTATGCACTTTTTTCATAAAGCCGAGCCTATCTGGTTCAAAATCGCCGTGTAGATTGTCACAACTCACCGTAAAAGGGAAGCCAGCGCTTTGTGCCAGAATCCATTCATAAGCTTGAGGTCGCACTTCAACTTTCTCAAACTCCGCTTGAACTTCTGCTGTTCGCCCATCGGGTTCATACCAATAACCAAAATCTTCCAGCAAACGACGCTCTGGACCAGCCACACACCAATGCGAAATCTCGTGTAAAGCAGAGGCGTAAAAACCCCGAGCAAAAATAATCCGATGATGAGGGTGTTCATCATCAGCAGGAAGATAAATAGGCTCATCACCACCTAACTCTAATTTCGTATTAAATTGTTCTAAAAAGGTGTCATTAAAAATGGTGATTAAGTCTTGGTATTCGTGGGTCATCGTCGAGTTTGTACTTCAGTTTGACATGCGCTGCATATTGTCGCTGTTTTTAGCTATGAGGTAAAGGCAACCCCACATTTTTGGTTATTAGTTGAATTTATCTGAAGGTCGCTTTCTCCATACAATTTCTCATTCGTCAGCGTACTTATTTACCACTACACTCTCGCCTTATTTTGATGCCGTTCAAACCGCTATTTTTAAGCCGTTTGATTACAAGCATGTTGCTGGTTTTAATCACTTTTTAAGAGAGATAGAACCGTTTGTAAGTGTTGTTACTTCGCCTACGCTGATTCTCGTAGAACGTAGTGACTTTTTACGTTGAGTGTTTCCCTATGTTGCTAAGTGTGTTGTATATCATTGGTATCACGGCTGAAGCCATGACAGGTGCGTTAAGTGCTGGTAGAAGAAAGATGGACTGGTTTGGTGTTATGTTGGTGGCCAGCGCAACGGCCATTGGTGGTGGCACCGTACGTGACATTCTATTAGGCCACTACCCTCTTGGTTGGGTAAAAAACCCAGAGTTCCTTGCAATTACGTGTGTTGCAGGTGTGCTAACAACAGGTTTAGCGAAATGGGTGATTAAGCTGAAAGGTCTGTTCATTCGCCTCGATGCATTAGGTTTAATCGTGTTTAGTATCATCGGAACAAAAATTGCGATGGGCATGGGCTTGCACCCTGGTATTTGTATGGTTTCAGCGTTAGTAACGGGTGTATTCGGTGGGCTACTTCGTGACTTAATCTGTCGCCAAACACCATTGGTACTGCATGAAGAGCTTTACGCTTCTGTCGCTCTTATCGCATCAGGAATGTACTTAGCGCTATTAGAATTCAATGTTCCCGATGTCACTGCCACGATCATTACACTGGTTACTGGTTACATGCTGCGTATGGCTGCAGTGCGCTTTAAGTGGCGTCTGCCTTCTTTCCATTTGGAAACCGAAGGCTCGATTCATTAAGCAAAAACTACTTAAACAAAAAAGTTTGCCTGATAAAATTGTGCCACCCGCGATTCAGTGAGTGGCATAATTTTATATTCAGTCATCCTGAACAGCGACGAAGGAGCATGATTCAGGATCTATTATCCGAGCACTCTGTTGTCAGAGATGTTTCTTTCTCTTTTCATCGTGCTGAAATTAGATTCCTAGTCTCGCTATAGCTCGCTGGAATGACACAAAGCTCTTAAATCTTTGGAGTCTCGGTTTGTACGCCATGGTTTTGACCACGGTGGCGTAGTAAATGATCCATCACCACAATTGCCAGCATCGCTTCTGCGATAGGCACAGCACGAATACCCACACATGGGTCATGACGACCTTTGGTGATCAACTGAGTTGGTTCACCTTCTTTTGTGATGGTCTCACCCGGCACAGTGATACTTGATGTTGGCTTAAGCGCAATGTTAGCGACAATGTCTTGACCAGTCGAGATACCGCCAAGAATGCCACCCGCATGATTACTACCAAAACCTTCAGGAGCAAGCGTATCACGGTGTTGACTGCCTTTTTGGTTTACCACCTCGAAACCGTCTCCGATTTCCACGCCTTTCACCGCGTTTATGCTCATTAGTGCGTGCGCGATGTCTGCATCCAAACGGTCAAATACGGGTTCCCCAAGACCAACAGGCACGTTAGTTGCCACAACCTGGATTTTTGCGCCAATAGAGTCGCCTTCTTTTTTCAGGTCACGGATAAGTTGGTCAAATGCTTCTACTTTGTCAGCATCAGGGCAGAAGAATGCATTGTTCTCGATTTCGTTCCAATCTACCTTGTCGATAGATACATCACCCATTTGTGACAAGTAAGCACGAATCTCAACACCAAACTCATCTTTTAAGTATTTCTTCGCGATTGCACCAGCAGCCACACGCATTGCGGTTTCACGAGCTGAAGAACGGCCGCCACCGCGATAGTCGCGGACGCCATATTTTTGGTGGTAAGTGTAATCAGCATGACCCGGTCTGAACTTATCTTTGATGTCAGAGTAGTCTTTTGAGCGCTGATCGGTGTTTTCAATTAGCAAACCGATCGATGTGCCCGTGGTTTTGCCTTCAAAAACGCCAGAAAGAATTTTAACTTCATCCGGTTCACGACGTTGTGTGGTGTAACGTGATGTGCCTGGACGACGGCGGTCGAGATCGATTTGTAGATCTGCTTCTGTAATTTCCAACCCCGGAGGACATCCGTCTACGATACATCCCAGTGCGATACCGTGACTTTCCCCGAATGTCGTCACTCGGAAATGTTGTCCGATACTGTTTCCTGCCATTACTTCCTCAAGTTTTTTATCGCCACGCTCTCTCAAAACAGAGCATAGCTGCTTTCCAATTCTTCGTGGATTCATAGTGGCTTTATTACGTTTTGATGTAAAGAGTTAATATCGGCGAGGTATGCATAAAAAAACACCGAGCATAAAGCTCGGTGTTTTGATGTTTAGTGCAAGACTCTATTAGTCTTTGTACAGTTTAAACTCTTCTGCACACTCAACCAGCTGGTCACGCGTTAGCATAAATACGCCATGACCGCCGTTCTCGAACTCAATCCAAGTAAATGGAATCTCTGGGTACTGTTCCATCATATGAATCATTGAGTTTCCGACTTCACAAATAAGAATGCCGTTATCTGTTAGATAATCTGGCGCGTTAGCAAGAATACGACGCACTAGTTTTAGACCATCCGTACCCGCAGCTAGCCCAAGCTCAGGCTCATGCGTGAACTCATCTGGCAGGCTGTTCATGTCTTCTTCATCCACATATGGTGGGTTGGACACGATTAGATTGTATTTCTCTTTTGGAAGATCACGGAACAAATCAGAGCGAATTGGGAACACTTGCTGCTCCATGCCGTGATCTTGTACGTTTTGCTCAGCCACTTGTAGAGCATCTGTAGAGATGTCGATCGCATCCACTTCTGCTTCAGGGAAAGCGTGCGCACAAGCAATCGCGATACAACCAGAACCCGTACATAGGTCCATGATGCGCGTAGGCTCTTCCACCAACCAAGGTTGGAATTCCGCTTGAATCAATTCGCCGATAGGAGAACGTGGCACAAGTACACGCTCATCAACGAAGAACTCAAGACCGCAGAACCATGCTTTGTTTGTTAGGTATGCTGTTGGCGTACGCTCGTTGATGCGTTTTACTACGCGCTCAACAATACGCAGACGCTCGCTTGTCGTTAGGCGAGAGTTCAATACGTGCGGAGGCACATCAATCGGCAAGTATAAGGTTGGCAGGATAAGCTGAACAGCTTCATCCCACGCATTATCAGTACCATGACCGTAAAACAGGTTCGCTGCATTAAAGCGGCTTACCGTCCAACGAATCATATCTTGAAGGGTATGCAGTTCCGATACCGCTTCTTCTACAAAAATCTTATCCAAAATTGCCTCCGAAAAGCGCTACAATACTGCCAATAAAGTTTATTAATGAAATTGTTTACCTAATGAGCAAAAAAGACACCGAGAACGATGACGATTTCGCCTTGTTTCAGGAAGCAGTACAGGGCGTAAAAAAGTTGCGACAGGATACCATAATCCAGCAACCAAAAAAAAATACTAAGCAAAAAGAAATCAA
>NZ_JAWPOL010000428.1:0-1023 GCF_033391095.1 Vibrio sp. Vb0667
GTTCCATCATGGTGATGGCTACGGCATGATCCAGCCGAAATCTGCGATTGAAATCGAACTGAAAGAAATAAAAAAATACGCCGTATTTTCCAAAGTCACGATTGAAGAATCTAACGATGTGATTCTTGGCGTTGCAGGTGTCAACGCCGATGCGTTTGTGTCTGCTTTAAATGAAGATGCCGGTGATGTACGCATCATCAATGGCGGCACTGCGGTAAAAGTAGAGGCGAACCGTTGGTTACTTGTTGTGACAGAAGAAGCGGCGCAAGCACTGATCGAAAACAGCAATGCAACGCTGACAACACACGAGCTTTGGACTCGTTTCGACATTGAATCTGCACTGCCATTCGTTTCTGCCACAGCGCAAAACGAGCACATTCCACAAGCCTTGAACATTCAAGCCCTAGGTGGCATTAGCTTCACTAAAGGCTGTTACACAGGCCAAGAAACCGTAGCTCGAGCGAAATACCGCGGCACAAACAAGCGCGCTATGTACATCGTGAAAGGCGTAACGTCGACCGCGTTAAACGATGATGCGATTGAACTAGAACGCAGCGTAGGCGACAACTGGCGCTCAGTCGGCACGTTACTGGCTCACTATCAATTCAGTGATAACCAAGCTATGGGTTTGATCGTGTTACCAAATAATCTGGATGAAGACACTCGCCTTCGTTTGTCGTCTCAACCTGATTGTGAATGGACCATCGCAGAATTGCCTTACAGCCTTGATGATGAATAATGCCATTCATACTCCTTTGATGCAGTTTCTTGCCGACCAAAACATCACGTTTCGTCTGCTTCCGCATCAAAGACCAGCCACAACAATTGAGGATGCCGCGCAACAACGCGGCATTCGCCCTTCTCAAATGGTCAAAGCGATATTGCTGCGAGACATGGGCAATCAATACGCCCTCGCCTGCGCCCCTGGTGATCGCAGTGTGGATCCCAAAAAGGTACGAGCTTTACTGCAATGTCGCCGCATGACTTGTGTCGACCAGGCCGATGTAGAAGCCATCACTGGTT
>NZ_JAWPOL010000429.1:0-1022 GCF_033391095.1 Vibrio sp. Vb0667
ATGGTGGACTTTAGGAGGTGAGGAGCGGAAACCGCACCATTATTCACTAACACCGATGTTGCTTTCGCAATTTGCATTGGTGTCGCCGTCCAATAGCCTTGGCCGATACCAACAGGAATAGTGTCACCTTTGTACCAAGGCGTTTTGTGACGAGACATTTTCCAATCACGAGTTGGCATATTTGCCTTACTTTCTTCGTAGATATCGATGCCTGTGTAGTCACCAAAACCAAACATCATCATCCAGTTTGAAATTCGGTCGATCCCCAAGTCATAAGCAATTTGGTAGTAAAACGTATCAACAGACTCTTCAATGGATTTAATGACATCCACGCGGCCATGTCCCCAACGCAACCAGTCACGGAATGGACGAGTGTCTGAGTTAGGAATGCGCCAATAACCTGGGTCGTTGCGAGTAGTATTTGGCGTGATTACGCCTTCTTGCAACGCTGCGACAGCCATAAATGGCTTGATTGTTGAAGCTGGCGGATAAATACCTAGCGTCGTGCGGTTTACCAACGGGCGGTTTTTATCGTTCAACAAATCGCGATAGGCTTTACCAGAAATGCCGTGGACAAAAGCGTTCGGGTCGTAACTTGGGCTAGACACCATAGCTAGCACCCCATTGTCACGAGGATCAAGCACGATAGCGCTGCCACGTCGACCATCCAAAAGCTGATGAACGTAAAGCTGCAAGTTGATATCGAGGTTTAAGACAATGTCTTTGCCCGGAACTGGCGGTACGTATTTTAACGTGCGAATCACGCGTCCTCGGCTGTTGACTTCCACTTCTTGGTAGCCAGCAGTGCCGTGCAGCAGATCTTCGTAGTATTTTTCGATGCCCAACTTACCGATTTCACGAGTCGCTTGGTAGTTGGCGTCTTTTTCTTCTCGAATCAAACGCTGCATGTCGCGGTCATTGATACGAGAAACATAGCCGATTACGTGCGTTAACACTTCCCCGTAAGGGTAGTAACGTTTGAGTGTGGCACTAATTTCAACACCAGGAAAACGGTATTGGTT
>NZ_JAWPOL010000430.1:0-1021 GCF_033391095.1 Vibrio sp. Vb0667
ATCGAAAATGGTGTCATTCATTGCCACTAGTACGCCGCGGCCTTTTGAGTCCTCATCGGTTGCAGTAACAACAGCATTGTATAAATTGACCGGGCCATCGGCACTCATGGCAGTAGATGGTCGCATCGCGCCCACGATCACAACGGGCTTGTCGCTCTTCACCGTTAAATCAAGGAAGTATGCGGTTTCTTCCAATGTATCCGTACCGTGGGTGATGACGATACCGTCAACATCATCTTGAGCGAGCAGCTCGTTAACTCTTTTCGCTAACTTCAGCCATACCTCATCGTTCATGTCTTGAGAGCCGATGCTGACTACTTGCTCACCAGAAATATCCGCAATGTTGGTCATGCTCGGCACAGCAGAAATTAATGATTCGACGCCAACTTTACCTGCGGTGTAGTTCGACTCAGTGGCAGATTGACCTGCGCCAGCGATGGTGCCGCCAGTCGCGAGGATTTTGATATTAGGAAGATCGGCCTGGGCGAACGACAAAGAACTGAGGCACAAACCAAGGGTAATCGTACTGAGGCGGAAAAGATTTTTTGTCATGGGAATCACCTGCTTTTAGGTTAGATGTTGGTTGGGGAACAACCTCTATCCTAAAAACAGAACGGGAGAATTTTTGAGCACAAGCTCAACAAATTGCAGATGAAAATCGTGATCAACTAATCACTTAAAGAATATTAAATCAACCAGTTAACCTAATTAACGTGCTTCTTTAACAAGTGAGATGTACCAGCAACCTGTTCAACATTGAACGAAATACCAGTGATGGATCTGTAAGTAAGAAGTGAGGGCGTGTTTTGCTAAGAGATGTAAAGGGAAGGAGGATAGGAGTTAAGCTTTTAGAAGATTAAATGGCCTGCAAACATAGCGCAAAAAAAAAGCGGCTTTACCCCGGAACAGATAAGCCGCTTGCCAATGATGTGCGATACCAGTCAGAGTTGGTATCGTTTCACATCTTATCGCATAATCATTTGTTCACGACCTGGACCAACAGAGACCATTTTTACTGGTA
>NZ_JAWPOL010000431.1:0-1019 GCF_033391095.1 Vibrio sp. Vb0667
GATTGGTTCTAGGGGTTAATTGCAATGCACGGCTTGTTCTATGCGTTGACAGATCTGCTCTGCAAGCTGGTGGCTCGCTATGTTGCGTTGCACTGTGCTTGTAGCCAGCTTGCCTGATTCAACAACCTTAAACCAATCGAATAGCATAGCGTGAAAACCTTTACTCGTGAGCATTGGTGTCCAATCTTTTAAGTTCAACTTACGTTCTTGATTGTCCTGCCACAATTTACCTTCCACGAACGAATCAAACTCAAATGCTTGGTTGGCATAACATGCCTGAACGCGTTCGTTTGTTATGCCAAAATGACGATTCATTGAAGCGTGTAGTAGGGTATCACCATGTTGCCATTGCACATCCAGACGTGCGAGTTGTTGGCCGTCAAATTGGTGAGTGATGTAGACGTCTTGCAAATCGGCTTTTGCTACAACATTTACGCTGTCTAGCGGGTGAATAAAATCGTCAAAGATGAACGTTCGGAGTTCTCCCGGCAGATTGTGGCGATTTTTCTCCCAACGCAGTGACTTCAAATTAGCGACATCGCCTTTTTGTACGTTTGGCAAATAGTCGTTGTAGAGCGGAATGTGTCGGCGATTAAAGCCAACATAAAGTGGTTGATTGGCGATAGCTGCAATCTCATAGAGTTGCTCTACCTGTTGGGCACTGTCCGCCAGAGGTTTGTCGACAAAAGTAGGAATGCTTTGTTTTAGAAAATATTCAGCGATTTGAAAGTGAACATGAGTTGCGGCATGAATCATCACCGCATCTACACCAAACGCAGGAAGCTGTCGGTAGTCCTGACAGCTTTCCTTAATGCGATATTGCTGAGCTAGTGAAGAGAGGGTTTTGGCGTCTCGGGTACAAAAGACCAGCTCAACATTAGGAAGTTGAGTAATGACAGGAAGGTAAGCCTTTTGTGCAATGTCGCCTAAGCCAATAATACCGATTTTCATGTTGTTCGCTCTGTTTCGATTTCATTAGGCGTTGATTATAACGAGCGAAAAAGAGGTTGGCAGAAACG
>NZ_JAWPOL010000432.1:0-1019 GCF_033391095.1 Vibrio sp. Vb0667
AACACTTCTTCACGAAAGCGCTGTGCAAATAGCGTGTCTAAATTTGAACCTTCTTCAAAAATAAAGCGGCCTGTATCTTTAAATTGATAGTGTTTATCCCCTTTCAGTTCAATGTAATCCATCATTTCTAGTGCACGTAAATAGAGCGCAACGGAAGTATCACTCAGCTGGTATCTCCGTGCGATCTCTTCTAAAGACCACTCAGGTCGACGCAAAAGATAAAGAAAATCAAATAAGTGAGGATATTGATGGAAAATCTCGCTGTTGGTGTCAGTGATAAACTGTTCACTCTCTTGCTGCAGCTGCTTACCTCGCATGGATAACTCAACCAAATCCGTATCAAGGTGCGTGGCGTACAACAAGATTTTATCTAAACCAAGAGACGTATTGTGAAGCTGCCTTTTTATGGTAGAAAGCGGGATTCCAAGTCCAATAGAAAGCTCGGAATATCCAATGCCTTTTTCTTTTATTTTTTCTCGTAAAGCAGCAAGTAAATACGTTGCAGAATTATTCATCTAACAATGCCTGTATTTTATTTATTCAGCATCCATGATGATAAATTCAAGAGAGTCCTACTCTTGTGATTTTGGTCTCAATATTCTATCTTGTTGGCGTAAAACATGTCTTATCCATTAGATTTTTTACTTTTCTTTAACTGGATACAGTTTACCCATCCAGAACAAGTTATAGCCATTGATCTATGGGCTTATCAAGATAATAGTCAGTATAATTGTTTTGAAGAGTAAAATTAAGATGGCAAAGATGTTTACTAAAACTTTTCTGATAAGAGCGCAAATTTTCAGATGAAAAGTATCAAAAAATGACACCAATCGATTTATAAAAGCGTGAGATCACAATTGGAAAGTGAATCTATGGAAATTTTTAATTTCAATGACCAGTAAAAATCTTGTTATATTCTGAAAATAACAAAGTTAATTTCTAAAATAATTATTGAAGTAAGAACATATTATTAAGTCAAAATTCTAGCTGGCTCACCTATTTCTTTTTCTCGCCACCAC
>NZ_JAWPOL010000433.1:0-1018 GCF_033391095.1 Vibrio sp. Vb0667
TGTTTAAGTGCTTCGATAGCGGCGACAGAGTCGAGTAACTCACCGCGGCTTGTATTGATGATCATCACGCCATCTTTCATTTGAGCAAAAGCGTTTTCGTTCAATAGGTGGTAGTTTTCTTCGCTCATTGGACAGTGAAGAGAGATAATATCTGCATTGGCGTAAATCTCTTCAAGAGAGCAGTATCGTGCACCCATTTCTAAAGCCAGAGGATTTTCGTAAGGGTCGTAGCAAAGCAGTTCCATCCCTAAGCCTTTAAAGATTCGCATCGTGGCGATACCAATCTTGCCGGTGCCGATAACGCCAACGGTTTTGCCGAAAAAGTTGAAGCCAACTAATCCTTCTAAAGAGAAGTTGGCATCACGGGTGCGTTGATACGCTTTGTGGAGACGACGATTCAAACACATCATCAAACCGACGGTATGCTCGGCGACCGCTTCGGGAGAGTATGCAGGCACTCGCACAACTTGAAGGCCAAGCTCTTTAGCCGCTTGTTGATCTACTTTATCGAAGCCAGCACAACGCATCGCAATGAGTTTTGTTCCGCCCAAGGAAAGTTGTTTTAGAACGGGAGCAGAAAGATCATCATTGACGAAAGCGCACACCACGTCACAACCGTGCGCCATTTTTGCGGTTTTTTCGGTGAGTCGAAAGTCGTGATAGTGAAATTCGAAGTCGCGATTGTTCTTAATTTTATTAAAAGAGGCTTCGTCGTAGGATTTTGCACTAAAAAAAGCAATGTTAATCATAGTTCCCTCCCAAAAAGTATGGGTTTTATAAATAAATCTACTTATAAAGTAATGCAACTTAGGCTTAATGAATAGCGAAATCTTTGCTTAAATCTCAGTAATATCAAGATGCGATTAGCACCGTCTTTTTTACGTCTCAACGTTATAATCAGATTGCTTTGTGAGCATCATCTGACTAGCATAGCTTCTCTTTTATTTCCTTCTGACTCTTGGTTTGGACGTTCTGGCAATGTCGATAAAATGGTGTGCTTTAATTCTGTGTGGATTGG
>NZ_JAWPOL010000434.1:0-1018 GCF_033391095.1 Vibrio sp. Vb0667
AAGAACATCGAGATTGTTCTCGACCTCGATCTGATCACGCCAATCTGGACTGACCGCCCGAGCAGACCGAGCGCAGAAATTTTTGACCATCCAGTTGCGTTTTCTGGTGTAGAAACCAAACAAAAACTCGCAGATATTCGTAAATGGCTCAATGAAAACCATGCGGACTGTTTATTGGTTTCAACCCTTGACGATGTGATGTGGACACTGAATATTCGTGGCGGTGACACGCTTTACTGCCCGGTTTCAGAATCCTACCTTATTGTCGAGCGAGACCGCGCGACGGCGTTCATCGATAAACAAAAGTTACCAGCCGAGATAGAGAAGAATCTGACTACGCAAGGTGTGAGCGTTCGTCACTACGAGTACGTCAGCCAGTATTTGAATCAGCAATGTGAAGGCTTGTCGCTTGCTTTTAGCCCGGTTTATACCGACAGCTTGTTGGTTAACTCCATTGAGCAGAACCTTTCATTAAAGCCAATGGCTTGCCCCGTCACCGACATGAAAGCCATCAAAAATCAGACCGAGTTAGCCAATCTCGAACAGTCATTGACGGACGATGGTGTGGCTGTCGTGAAGTTCATGAGCTGGTTAGAAGACCAAGTCCCAAGCGGGCTTGTTACTGAGCTGTCAGCCGAGGCTCAATTGAAAAGCTATCGCCGTCAAACTCGCCATTATGTGAGCGACAGTTTCCGCACAATTGCAGGCTTCGCCGCACATGGCGCGAAAATGCATTACGCCGCCGATGAAGAAAGCAATGCCGTTGTCAATGAAAGCAATTTCTTCCTTGTAGATTCTGGCGGTCAATACCTTGGCGGCACAACAGACATCACCCGTACTTTCCACTTCGGGTCACCGACCATTAAACAGCGCAAAGACTACACGTTAGTGCTGAAAGCGGTCATCCGACTGACTCAGACTCGATTCATGAAAGGCTCTACGGGTGCCAATCTCGACATCATGGCGCGAGGTGTGCTGTGGCAACATGGTATTGATTACAAATGCGGTACAGGACATG
>NZ_JAWPOL010000435.1:0-1018 GCF_033391095.1 Vibrio sp. Vb0667
GCAAAGTGTATCTCAACGTTGAATACGACAAATCCAACGTTTTGTGGGGGAACTACAACACAGGTATAACTGGTACTGACAACAACGATTACAACCGCAGCCTATATGGTTTCAAAGGTGACTATCGCACACGTTCTACCACCAAGTTCGGTGAAGATCGTCTTAACATCGTTGGCTTTGCCGCCGAATCGGACTCGCTGTTTGCGCACGATGAATTTTTAGGTACTGGCGGTTCGCTGTACTTCTTACGCCATGGCGAAGTTGTACCGGGCAGCGACAAAGTGATGGTTAAGGTGGTCGACCCAAACAGCGGCATCACCTTGCAAGAACTGCCGTTGCAGTCGGGACGTGACTATGAAATCGACCCATACCAAGGCCGAATTATTCTAACCAAACCACTAAGCAACATCATTTCTGACAACTTTGGCTCGGTCATTAACGACTCCCCAGCTGACGGTTATGACAACTATCTTGCTGTCGATTATGAATACGTGCCTCAAGGCAGTGAAGCGCTTGGTGCAATGACCGCTGGTGGACGCGTCAAAGGTTGGGTAAACGACTACATCGGTGTAGGTGCAAACTATCAAACCGAAGAAAAAGATAACCAAGACTATGAAGCGTACGGCACAGACTTAACGCTACGAGCATCAGAAGGCACCTATTTGAAAGCCGAGTTCGGCCACAGTAAAGGTCGTCAAACCGATTCTAACTATGTCTCTTTCGATGGCGGTTTAACCTTTACGCCTATTGGTGGCAGTGCGGATGATCGTGAAGGTGACTCTTATCAAGTGAAAGGGGTGATGAACCTCTACGATATCGCCCCGAGCGTGTTTTCTGCTGTGGGTAACGATGTAAAAGCTTGGTACAAATCTAAAGATGCAGGTTACAGCTACGCAAGCCAAGATGACGATTTAGAACAAGAATCTTATGGTACGGAAATCCGTCTTCAAGCAACGGATCGTGTTGCGGTGAAAACTCGATTTACTTCGATGGAAGAGCGTGAGTCCGACGGCACACT
>NZ_JAWPOL010000436.1:0-1017 GCF_033391095.1 Vibrio sp. Vb0667
GGCTAAGTACATTAGTCGTAACTGGCTTGGTGAGCCGAGTTTATCTAATGCATCAAGCTGGGCGTCACTTAGGTTCGGGCTCTTATCGAGATACACACGTCCGTTTGCGGCGTCCAAAGGCAGCTTGTACGTCAACTTCTCGTTGATTTTACCCGCTTCACCTTTATCCATTGCTCGGACAGCAGGCATCAGCCAATCCCAATCTTCACTTAACAGCTTTTTAAATGCACCGTTCGCCGTAGATTCCGTCTGACTTGGCATGTCTTCATCGCTCAGTTTAAGCAGTGAATCGACATCTGGAACGAGGTGTTCATTCGGGCTTGAGCCAAGCATTTGCTTGAGTGTTAAGCGTGCGGCTTCCATCTCTTGCGCTTCTTTTGGCGCTTGAGGTGAGCTCATTGATGTATCTTCTTTAGGACCAAGATACGCCATCAGTGCGCGAACTGCCGCCGGCTCTTGCATGCTAAAAGTGAAATCGCCCTTCACGTTTGAAATTTCCAAACGTGGCAGCACACCAGACATTGGCCCTTGTTTGAGTTGGTCTTGCACTTCGTTATTTAAGCCATACGCCCCAGCTTGGCCAGCAACAAAGCCCCCGCCGCTGATAATGCCAGTGGCTAAAGCAGTTCCAATGGCTTCTTTTGCTATCGGCGTAACCCCTGCCGTCGCCACAGAGCTTACACCAAACGTACCCAAACCACCTGTCGCCATGCCAAGTGTGGCACCAACTGCGCCCTCAGCGGACAGCATCGCGTGACCAATGGCTAACGTTTGTTGCATTGGCATCGATAAGCGCTGATCTCTTCCCGGCAACTGCGAGATTTGTTCGAGTTGATGATGATACGCTTCGGCATCGCCATTGACGGACGCTTTATGAAGTTCACGCCCTGTGGCGACGAGTAAGCCTACGCCGGGTAACGCCAAATTGATGGCAGCGTTAACACCCGAGCCTTTCAGCTTCTCTTTTCCCATTTCCAACAACTGCGCGCCGAAACCGTCCATTTTCCCCGGATACTG
>NZ_JAWPOL010000437.1:0-1017 GCF_033391095.1 Vibrio sp. Vb0667
CTTCATTTCTTGATTTTATTTCCATCATAAAAGTCCCAAAATACTGAAAGTGAAAAGGGGTGCAAGCGCCCCCCTTTTGATGAGAATGTGTGAACATTCAGATTATGGTTGAACCATCTCTTGGTATTCGAACGAAGGAACCACAACTTCTACGCGACGGTTTTTCTCACGACCTTCACGAGTGCTGTTGTCAGCGACTGGATTCTCTTCACCCATACCTTTCACTGTCAGGCGATCAGCATCGATACCAGCACCAGTGATGTAATCTGCCACAGCTTGAGCACGACGCTCAGACAGTTTTTGGTTGTAAGCCGCAGGACCTGAGCTATCAGTGTAACCTGTGATTTCAACTTGAGCTTGTGGGTATTCGTTTAGGAATGAAACAAAGTTGTCTAGACGTTCAGAAACAGACTCAGTAAGTTTCGCACTGTCGAACTCAAACGTGCCTGTACCGTACTCTTCTTTGTGAACTTTGCTCATTAGTACTGGTTCTGGATCTGGCTCAACTACTTCTTCTGTTACAACAGCAGCAACCACTGGCGCAGCCGCGAATTTGTAGTTAACGCCGATACCGAAGAAGTTTGCGTCCATATCGTCCCAAACGTCATCCGACATATCTTGGTAACGTTGGTACTCAGCACGAACACTCCAGTTTCTATCAATCGAATATTCAGCACCTAGTGAGCCAGTTGCAACGAAATCTTTTTCGTCTTCAGACATCATGTACGCACCACCGATCTTAGCGAATAAGTTCCAAGAATCGTTTAGATGCCAGTTGAATTTAGGTGCAAGTGTTAAAGCCGTTAAATTGCCGTCGATCGTATCAACTGTACTAGCTCCTGACTTAAAGTTCGCTTTGTAGTCGCCTAAGAAATCGACACCGTACTCTAGACCGATGAAATCGGTAAAGTCATAACCGATATGTAGTCCGGCACCAAAAGCTTCATCATCACAAGGGCTATTTAGATAGCAAGCGTCGTCAAGTGTAGTCATGCCCACTTTGCCCCCGATGTACAT
>NZ_JAWPOL010000043.1:0-28385 GCF_033391095.1 Vibrio sp. Vb0667
CGGCCTGTCACGCCGGGGGTCGCGGGTTCGAGTCCCGTCCACTCCGCCACTTATATTAAGCCTCAGTCGAAAGACTGGGGCTTTTTTCGTTTTGGTTACCTGACTTACCTTAAACCCACTCTCATATTTAAATCTTGCATCTCGAGTTACACTACCCTCTTCACATGGTTTTAATACGTCGTGAACGAGCTAGCACGTAACTCTGTGCCTTAGTCTTAGTCTTATTCCGATACCAAGCTCTAACCAAAGCTCCTTTTATTCGATATTAGAAAATCTAGTTATGTGACAGAGTTTAATTGTTTGAAGTGTCGCTTGTTTCTAATTTGAAAATAGGATGACTTTGAATACAAGTTTAGTCTCACTGAGATCAAGAGGGAGGGGGCTAAATTTCTGTTAAGGCTTTGATCTACTGAATGCTAGCTCAGTTTTATCTTGATGAGGTTGCTAACCTGTTTGGGTTCTGAACGCAATCACCCTAAATGTCTCTTTCTCATAAAAATACAAACTCGCTCATTGCTAAGTATTGTGGAAGTTTAGCTTTGATGTTTGCGAGGAGCCTATATTGCCAAGGGAAGAGAAGTGATACAGATGAAAATGGGTAAATTAAAAGGCTCGTCTATGAATACTATCTATCGGCAATAGTTAGTATCTATGAAAATGTAGCGTAGCGATTCTTAGTATATTTGAAGGTATATCAAAGAATAAGGAGCATTAGTCCTTGAAGGGGAGTCTGAAAATTAGTTATGAAAAAAGCAGCTAGGTAGCTGCTTTTTATTTATTAAGTTACGTGTCTTTAAGAGTCCAATGGCTCCGTATGTTCCGGAGTGGTTATTGCTTGGTTATTCTCTTCCATCTTCTTCTCTTCTGCTTTTGCTTTTTCAATCATTGGAGTGATTGTTGAGCCTTGAATGAGGATAGAGAAAACAACGACGGAGTAGGTCATTACAAGAATAATCTCTTTTACATCGATTAACTTATCTTGAATCACCCAAATACCAGATGGAATAGAAAGTGCCATCGCTAGTGCTAGGCCTCCGCGTAAACCGCCCCACGTCAAAATACGCACTGACCATGGATTATATTTTCTGTAACGTTTAAAGCCTATGTAAGAAAGAAATACACTTAGATAGCGAGCTGCTAGTACAAGAGGGACTGAAATAGCCATCATGATCCAGTCTTCTTTGTGGAATTCAAATAGCAGCATCGACATGCCGATCAGTAGGAATAACACGCCATTCAAGAACTCATCAACAAGCTCCCAAAAATGGTCAAGGTGATCTTCACTCTCTTTTGAAAAGCCAATAAAGCGTGTCCAGTTGCCAATCATAATACCGGATACAACCATCGCGAGTGGGCCTGATACATGGATGTATTCAGCAAATGCGTAACCTGCTGTTGGGACACCAATGGTAAGTAACAATTCCATTGAGTGATCATCGGTGGCACTGATCAAGTAGTGGAATAGCAAACCGAGGACGAAACCATATGTGATACCACCGATAGCTTCTTGGATGAAGAGTAAGGTGACACTACCTACAGTTGGTGCCTCAGTGCCAAATGCAATCGTAAATAGAGTGACGAAGATAACCAAACCGAAGCCATCATTGAAGAGCGATTCTCCTTCAATCTGAGTGGAGATACGTTTAGGAGCATCTAGTTTTTTCACAATAGCCAATACAGCGATTGGGTCAGTTGGCGATATTAGAGCACCAAATAGTAAGCAGTAGACCAAATCAAATTGGATGCCAATTAACTGACAAAACCCATACAGCGCAAATCCAATAAAGAACGTAGAAAACAGTGTAGCTCCAAGGGCTAAAACAGTGATCTCCCACTTTTGATCTTTAAGGTTCGGGAGTTTGATGCCTAGTCCACCAGCAAATAGTAAGAAGCCAAGAATGCCTTTGAGCAAGAAATCTTCGAAGTTAATCCTTGTGACCGTCTCCGTCGCAATTTCGGTGAGATGGAACCAGTTGTTTTGACCCGCAATTAAGATTAGAAGTGAAAGCACCATTGAACCTGCGGTAATCGCAATGGTGGTTTGCATCTTTCCTATCTTGCTGTTTACAAAAGCAATTAGCATCGCAGCTGCGGATAGAAAACATAAAGTATGATAGACCGACATAGAGCTCTCTATTTGTAACATTTTATGAATGGAATTCTCGGCTGATGCTGCTTAAATAGCAAACATTTTTTCGTGATTATTTTGTAAGTTAAGAAGGAGATAAAATAATCATTAATTCCACGTTTAGACGTCTAGACTCCTGAAGTTTGTGTGATAGGATGGAAAGATAACTAAAGGAATGAGGCTGTACTGTGGGAAGTAACGTAAGACAACAGATTGAAGCTCAATTGAAGCAACGTATTCTTTTGATTGATGGTGGTATGGGAACCATGATTCAAGGGTACAAACTTGAAGAGCAAGACTATCGAGGAACGCGCTTTGCGGATTGGCATTGTGATCTAAAAGGTAACAACGACCTGTTGGTTCTAAGTCAGCCTCAACTTATCAAGGAAATTCACGCTGCATATTTAGAAGCGGGTGCAGATATTCTTGAGACCAACACTTTTAACGCAACAACCATTGCGATGGCTGACTACGAGATGGAAAGCCTAAGTGAAGAAATTAACTTTGCAGCTGCCAAGCTTGCACGTGAAGTTGCAGACGAATGGACCGCAAAAACACCCGATAAACCACGTTATGTCGCAGGGGTTTTAGGGCCGACAAACCGAACTTGTTCTATTTCTCCTGATGTAAATGACCCCGGATATCGAAATGTTTCTTTCGACGAGTTAGTTGAGGCTTACTCTGAATCGACTCGAGCGCTTATTAAAGGTGGTTCAGACCTTATTCTTATCGAGACCATCTTCGATACGCTTAACGCTAAGGCTTGTTCATTTGCTGTTGAAAGTGTGTTTGAAGAGATGGGTATTGAGTTACCTGTGATGATCTCGGGGACTATTACTGATGCTTCCGGTAGAACATTATCCGGTCAAACCACAGAAGCGTTTTACAACTCATTACGTCATGTTAAACCGATTTCGTTTGGTTTGAACTGTGCACTTGGCCCGGATGAACTGCGTCCTTATGTTGAAGAGCTCTCTCGTATATCAGAATCTTTTGTTTCCGCTCACCCAAATGCTGGGCTTCCGAATGCATTCGGCGAATACGATTTGTCGCCAGAAGATATGGCTAAGCATGTTAAAGAGTGGGCTCAAAGTGGCTTTTTAAACTTGATTGGTGGGTGTTGTGGTACAACTCCTGAGCACATTCGCCAAATGGCACTCGCGGTTGAAAATATCGCCCCTCGTCAATTACCTGAACTTCCCGTTGCTTGTCGCTTGTCTGGCTTAGAGCCGCTCGCGATTGATAAAGACTCTTTATTTATCAATGTCGGTGAGCGTACGAATGTAACCGGTTCTGCGCGTTTTAAGCGCTTGATTAAAGAAGAGCTGTACGATGAAGCGCTCGATGTGGCTCGTCAACAAGTTGAAAATGGCGCTCAAATTATCGATATCAACATGGATGAAGGCATGTTGGATGCACAAGCTTGTATGGTTCGCTTTTTAAACCTTTGTGCGTCAGAACCTGAAATCTCAAAAGTACCAATCATGGTTGACTCTTCCAAGTGGGAGGTTATTGAAGCCGGTCTTAAGTGCATCCAAGGCAAAGGCATTGTTAACTCGATCTCTCTCAAAGAAGGCAAAGAGAAATTCGTTGAACAAGCTAAGTTGATCCGCCGTTACGGTGCGGCTGTGATTGTGATGGGGTTTGATGAGATTGGGCAAGCAGATACACGTGAGCGCAAAGTAGAAATTTGTACCAACGCTTACCGAATTCTTGTTGATGAAGTGGGCTTTCCACCAGAAGACATCATTTTTGACCCAAACATTTTTGCCATTGCTACGGGGATCGAGGAGCATAATAACTACGCGGTGGATTTCATTGAAGCCGTTGGCGATATCAAACGTGATTTACCACATGCGATGATCTCGGGTGGTGTTTCTAACGTCTCATTCTCTTTCCGTGGCAATAACTATGTACGTGAAGCGATTCACGCGGTGTTCCTCTACCACTGTTTTAAAAATGGTATGGATATGGGGATTGTGAATGCGGGTCAGTTAGAAATCTACGATAACGTGCCTGAAAAATTGCGTGAGGCTGTGGAAGATGTCGTTCTTAACCGTCGTGATGACGCCACTGAGAGATTGTTAGATATCGCGGCGGAATATGCAGGCAAAGGGGTAGGTAAAGAGGAGGATGCCTCTGCACTTGAGTGGAGAACTTGGCCTGTTGAAAAGCGCTTAGAGCACGCGTTAGTGAAAGGAATAACTGAGTTCATCGTTGATGATACCGAAGAGGCTCGTGTCAACGCTTCAAAGCCATTAGAGGTGATTGAAGGCCCACTAATGGATGGGATGAACGTCGTCGGAGACTTGTTTGGTGAAGGTAAAATGTTCCTTCCTCAGGTCGTAAAATCTGCACGAGTGATGAAGCAAGCAGTCGCGCATCTGGAGCCCTACATCAATGCAGAAAAGCAGGTGGGACAAACAAACGGTAAGATTTTGCTAGCGACGGTCAAAGGTGATGTACATGATATCGGGAAAAATATCGTTGGCGTTGTATTGCAGTGCAATAACTACGAAATTATCGATCTTGGTGTCATGGTTCCTTGCGAAAAGATCTTAAAAGTAGCGCAAGAAGAAAACGTCGATATTATTGGTTTATCAGGGTTGATCACGCCTTCATTAGACGAAATGGTGCATGTTGCAAAAGAGATGGAGCGTCTCGACTTTAACTTACCTCTTCTCATCGGTGGCGCAACAACGTCAAAAGCCCATACAGCAGTTAAGATTGAGCAAAATTACAAGCATCCAGTGGTTTACGTGAACAACGCCTCACGTGCAGTGGGCGTATGTACTTCTCTTCTGTCAGATGAACGTCGCCCTGAATTTGTTGAAAAACTTCAAGCTGATTACGAACGAGTACGTGATCAACATAATCGAAAGAAACCGAGAACCAAACCAGTGACATTAGAAGCTGCTCGAGCGAATAAAGTTGCTATCGATTGGGAAGCTTATACTCCTCCAGTGCCTGTTAAGCCTGGCATTCATATCTTCGATGATTTTGATGTGGCTATATTACGTCAATACATCGATTGGACACCATTCTTTATGACTTGGTCACTTGTGGGTAAGTATCCAACAATTTTCCAACATGAAGAAGTTGGTGAAGAAGCAAAACGTTTATTCGAAGATGCCAACGAGATACTTGATCGAGTTGAGCGAGAAGGCCTGTTAAAAGCGCGTGGAATGTGTGGCTTATTCCCTGCTGCGAGCGTGGGGGACGACATTGAAGTTTATGCTGATGAAACTCGTACCGACGTTGTGAAAGTATTACGTAACTTGCGACAACAGACCGAGAAACCAAAAGGATTCAACTATTGTTTATCCGACTACATCGCACCTAAAGAGTCGGGTAAGCATGATTGGATAGGGGCATTTGCTGTCACTGGTGGTATTGGTGAACGAGAGCTTGCTGATGAATACAAAGCACAGGGAGATGATTACAACGCAATTATGATTCAAGCGGTGGCGGATCGCCTAGCCGAAGCGTTTGCTGAGTATTTGCATGAGCGTGTCCGTAAAGAAATTTGGGGTTATGCTGCGGATGAAGATTTATCTAACGATGATCTCATTCGTGAAAAATACCAAGGTATTCGCCCTGCACCAGGTTATCCAGCGTGCCCTGAGCATACTGAAAAAGGACCGCTTTGGGAGCTACTTAATGTGGAAGAGAATATTGGCATGACTCTAACCTCCAGCTATGCAATGTATCCGGGCGCGTCAGTCTCTGGTTGGTATTTCTCTCATCCTGACTCACGTTACTTTGCGATCGCACAGATTCAAGAAGATCAGCTAGAGAGTTACGCCGATCGTAAGGGGTGGGATAGGATCGAGGCTGAAAAATGGTTAGGGCCAAACATTAACGGTTAAATTGATGTTTACCTCGTCCAAATGTAACAACTATTGAAACAACAAAGGGCTGCAGATACGCAGCCCTTTGTTTTATTGAGTTGAACTTACTTCTCAAACAACTCCGTGTGGAGTTTTTGTATGGCTTGTTTCGATACCGATTCATGGAGCAAGAAGCATAAGTTGTGAGGGCTAGCGCCATAACAAATCATGCGTAGGTTAAAATCTTCTAGCGTGCCAAAAACCTGTTTCGCGTAGCCTTTACTCTCACTCATGTTGTTACCAATGAGAGCAACGAGGCATAGGTCATGTTCAACTTCTACCTTACATAACTCTTCTAACTCTTCTCGTGCAGCTTGCGGCAGCTGCGGCGCGCCACCAGATGTATCAGTTTGATCAAGTGTTAACGATACACTGATTTCAGATGTCGTGATCAAATCGACAGAGATCTTATGCTTTGCAAGGATCTCAAAGACCTTTGCTAAGAAACCGTATGCGTGGAACATATTGGCGCTGCGTAGCGTTACCATGGTTTGGTTACAACGCAAAGCTAGCGCACGGAATAACGGTGAGCTTTCGACTTGGTGGCGAATCCAAGTTCCCCCTTTTTCAGGCTCTTTCGATGACCCTACAAATACCGGAATGTCGTGGCGCAATGCAGGTACTAGCGTAGAAGGGTGAAGGATTTTAGCGCCAAAGTTAGCCATTTCTGAAGCTTCACTAAAGCTGATCTCAGGAATTGGTGAGGCTTTTGGTGCAATTCGCGGGTCTGTTGTGTAGATACCCGGAACATCAGTCCAGATTTCTAGCCCTGCCGCTTTAACGCTCTCAGCAATTAAGGCGGCGCTGTAATCGCTGCCCCCTCGACCTAATGTTGTTGTATTACCGGCTTCGTCAGATCCTATGAAGCCTTGAGTAACAACAACGGATTGTTGGCAAAGTGGTACGAGTTTATCTTGCGCAAGCGTCGAAATTGCTTCAATGTTTGGCTCCGCGCGACCAAAGTTGTCATCAGTACGCAGCACATCGCGGATATCAAAGCGCACTGCTTGAATGCCTCGCTCACACATTAACTGAGTTAGAATGTGCGTCGACATGAGTTCACCACATGCGACTAAATGATCGGTTAACTTCGCACTAGCTTGGATAGATGCAGCCTCGGCCAGGCTGGTTACGGTATCTAATATGCCATACACCTCGGCAGCAGTTTTCGTGCTGTCTTCGAGCTGAGTTAAAATGGCGTCATGAATGTTGGCCAGATTTTGCAGTAGCTCAGTACGGTGCGTTTGATCCTGAACACCGTTGGCGAGTTCTACCAATAGGTTGGTGACGCCAGAGCAAGCGCTGCTCACGACTAGGCGAGTATTTGGATTGTTTTCGATAATGGTGGCGCAACGACTCATTGCCTCATAGTTGGCAACACTGGTTCCACCGAATTTAGCTACGTTAAATGCGCTCACTGCGTTCTCCCACGACTTCCTAAAAAATTGTACATCCAATGTTTAGTGAGAAAAGGAACAGAGCAAAAAGAGAGGCATTTAGAATGCTATTTGAAAAATTTACCCTCAGAAGCCCTTCATCAGACTGCGCTGATGACAGTTGATGGGATTCAGCCCAATTCAACCGACAAGTCAAATCCTGCAACTTTGACTTACCTCGGCACTACTCCCCCTCAATGATTGGTGTTGGAATTGCGGTTCCACAAATCATCTACCTGGGTAGCGCTCCTCTTCTACATAAAGCTCAAACATTGAACGGTTTTGAGGCCTTAATGTCAATCAATATTTCAACCTTTATGGTGTTTTTTATTAACGATTTTGTGACACTGGTTTGACCTCCATACTTACGGCTAATTGCTGATAGAGGAAAAATCTATTAGGGTGGAGAACCCTACACCTGAGCCATGTTATTGAATAGAACTTTTAGAATGCTCAGGATAAAAGATAATCAAGGAGCTGACATGTCGATCCAAAGCTTTATTCCACCTCACCGTATTTTAATGGGACCTGGTCCTTCTGATATTTATCCTCAAGTGTTACAAGCACTAAGTCGTCCTACGGTAGGTCACCTTGATCCTCTGTTTATCGGTATGATGGATGAGCTCAAGCAGCTATTGAAGTATGCCTTTCAAACTGACAATGAATTCACTATTGCGGTTTCAGCCCCTGGTAGTGCAGGGATGGAAACCTGCTTTGTAAACTTGATCGAGAAAGGCGATAAAGTGATCGTTTGCCGTAACGGTGTATTTGGTGAACGCATGCGCGAAAATGTCGTCCGTGCTGGTGGTGAAGTTGTTATCGTCGATGATGAATGGGGGACGCCTGTTTCCATTGATAAAGTCGAGCAAGCACTCGAACAGCACCCAGATACAAAAATTCTTGCTTTTGTGCATGCGGAAACCTCAACTGGTACAGTCAGTGATGCTCAAGCATTGGGTAAGCTGGCGAAACAGCATAATGCATTATCTATTGTTGATGCGGTGACGTCACTTGGTGGTGTGCCGTTAAAAGTGGATGAATGGCAACTGGATGCGGTTTACTCTGGTAGTCAAAAATGTTTGTCATGTGTACCTGGGCTCTCACCAGTGACGTTTTCTCCTGCCGCGATTGAAAAGATTCAAGCAAGAACAACACCAGTACAGAGTTGGTTCCTCGATCAGAGTTTAGTTTTGGGGTATTGGAGTGGAGAAGGCAAGCGTAGTTACCATCATACGGCGCCAGTTAATAGCTTGTATGCGCTTCATGAAGCTTTATTGATACTGAAAAATGAAGGATTAGAAAACGCTTGGGCTCGTCACCAACTGATGCATGAAAAACTCAAAAATGGCTTACAAAAGTTAGGCTTTGAATTTGTTGTGGACGAAGCCCATCGGTTGCCACAATTAAATGCGATTTACGTGCCTGAAGGAGTTGATGAAGCAAAAGTTCGTGCTCACTTGCTAGAAACCTATAACCTAGAAATTGGTGCAGGCCTTGGGGCATTAGCTGGTAAAGCGTGGCGTATTGGCTTAATGGGTTACGGCGCTCGATCTGAAAACGTTGCGCTGTGCTTAAAAGCGTTAGAAGAGTCACTCACTGAATAAAATCATACAGCAATGAGATAAAGAAAAGCGAAGGTCATCCCTTCGCTTTTTGGTATTTATTACTCAGCTCCTGAAGTGGGGGCTGGTGAGGCAGATATTGCTTGAGAAGGTGGCTGGTAATTGACGTCACTGAAATCAATCTTCGGGAACAAAAACTGCGCTTCAGCTCTAATTTGCTCCGCTTTACTTGAGTCATCTAAGCCTTGGTAGGCCAAAATCAAATTATTATAAAATGCAGGGCGAGGCTTATCTTTGATGATTTTTAGCGACCAATCGATATAAGGCTGAATCAAGGTTGCGTCTTGTTGGTACAGCCCAAGGTTTAAAAACGTGCTATAGACATCCCAATCAAACCTGTCTTTCCAAACTACAGGGTTACTGACTTGATTCAGAATATCAGGGTTAGTTGGTCTAGTGGTCTCAAACTTCGTCAATACATAATTCGTATGTAATGCGCTTACCATGTAAAACGTAAACGCAACGGGAAGTACCAAACTAAAAACACGCAGCAAGCTTTTGGTTACATTACTAAAGCCGACTTGTCGATAACGAGAGACGCGCTGATCGACCCAGTACAGTAGGATAACGAAGATCAACCAATGCACGAGAGAGTGGTAGAAAGGGTATTCCAGTTGTGAGTGCAATACGATAGGTATAAACAAGGCCAGCAACGCAAGACGAGTTCCGCGTTTGGCTTGATAGATTCGATACAGTACCAGTGCCATCGCTAAGAAGATGCCGAGTATTGGCAGCAAGCCACCTTCTACTCCCCAGTAAAGCAGCTCGTTATGCGGATGATCCATGGCTGGCAAACCAGCTGGGTAATTCTCATTTAGGGCATGTTGACGAGCCGTATACAGCATGTACTCAGATTCAAACTTACCATATCCATAACCAGTAAAAGGCTTTTCAATCACCATGTCTAATGTTTGCGGAAAAGTATACGCTCGAGGAGACTCCATATTTACTTTTTCTGCGGCTAACCCACCTCCATCAGGAAAGGCAAGATGCATGACAACGACGGAGAATAAGAGCCCACTTACAAGTGACACAACCCAGCGGATAAAGCGCCCTTTGGTTGCAAAACGGTACATGTATGGAATGACCAACAACACGGCGATGACCGAGGCTAACCAACCAGTGCGTGAAGCCAACGCCACAATTAGTGGTAAAGTTAAAACTGGCACGGCATAGAGAAGGTAAACATCGCTTAACTTACGGTCGTATTTGTAGGGCTGACGTGCAAGTAAATAGCTGGCAATCACCAACCCTGTCGCAAGAAAGCTGGCCATTACATTGGGCTGTTGGAAAATACCATAAGGACGATTGGCCACCGTGTCGTAACCAAACGGATTACCTGGTTTGAGATACAGATATTGTGTCAGACCAAAAATGGCTTCGATAACAACCGCAAGGACAATGAACCATAATAGGCGTTGGCGATGTTTATTACTGAAATGAAATTGTTGTAAAACAATAAAGAACAGGACACCACACCACAGGCCAATGAGCTTATTGGCTGCCAAGCTGCTATTCGCATTTGGGTACAGAATGGGCACTGTCATGATAAGAGCACTAATGAACAAGCCGATGGTTAGTTTTGAGTAACGTAGCACTCGATTATTCGCTAGTTGGTAACACCCAATGCCTAATGCAAAGCTAAAAGCAATCCAAGTTGTCGCATTGAACGAAAGCGAAAGCCCCGAACCGCCGGGGTTGGGCATGAAAAAGTGCATTGCCAACACAAATAGTGTTGCCAAGGCAATGAGAAACTTGCGATTGAGGGGAACCTGTACTTTTTCGGGAGAAAGCTTTGTTCCACTTACATGTATAGTAGCCATAGTTATTGCGTTGTTTTGAATGAAAAAAGACCAGCACTTGCTGGTCTCGATACTTTACCTGTTTTTTCTACTTCAACATAGGCTTGAGGAAGTGAGCTGTGTGCGAACCCTCGATTTGCGACACATCTTCCGGAGTGCCTTGAGCGATTATCTCGCCGCCACCTTGACCCCCTTCAGGACCAAGATCGATAATCCAGTCCGCAGTCTTAATGACGTCCAGGTTATGCTCGATCACCACGACAGTGTTTCCGTGGTCGCGAAGTCTGTGCAGTACAGTGAGCAACTGCTGGATATCATGGAAGTGCAAGCCGGTTGTTGGTTCATCCAAAATGTACAAGGTTTTTCCTGTATCACGTTTGGATAGCTCTCGCGCCAGTTTCACACGCTGTGCTTCACCACCGGAGAGTGTTGTTGCCGCTTGACCCAATCGTATGTACGACAAACCCACATCCATCAGTGTTTGTAGTTTGCGAGCGATGGCAGGAACTGGATCGAAGAAGGTGCGTGCATCTTCGACCGTCATTTCTAGCACTTCATCAATAGTTTTACCTTTGTAACGTACTTCGAGCGTTTCACGGTTGTAGCGTTTACCTTTACACACATCACATGGCACATAAACATCTGGTAGGAAGTGCATTTCTACTTTGATAACACCGTCACCCTGACAGGCCTCACAACGACCACCGCGTACGTTAAAACTAAAACGGCCCGGTTTGTAACCGCGAGAACGCGACTCCTGTGTGCCTGCAAACAGTTCACGGATTGGTGTAAAGATCCCCGTATAGGTTGCAGGGTTAGAGCGAGGTGTACGGCCAATTGGGCTTTGATCGATATCGATGACTTTATCGAAGTGCTCTAGACCTTTAATCGATTTATAAGGTGAAGGCTGAGCCGTTGTCGCTCCGTTAAGTTGGGTATGCGCAATTTTAAAGAAAGTATCATTAATCAGCGTTGATTTACCTGAGCCAGATACTCCTGTAATACAGCTGAATAACCCAACAGGAATTGAAAGGTTAACGTTTTTAAGGTTATTACCTGTTGCGCCTAATAGCTCAACCGTTTTTTTCGGATCTCGCGGCGTGCGATCTTTCGGTACTGCGATTTCTTTAACACCACTTAAGTACTGACCTGTCAGAGAATTCGGATTCGCGACTATCTCTTCCATGGTGCCTTCCGCAACAACATTACCACCATGTACGCCAGCACCAGGACCAATATCTATGACATGATCTGCACAGCGAATCGCATCTTCATCGTGTTCTACCACAAGTACGGTATTACCTAAATCGCGCAAATGAGTCAGTGTTTTTAGGAGTCGTTCATTATCACGCTGGTGGAGGCCAATCGACGGTTCATCCAGAACATACATCACACCAACAAGACCTGCACCAATTTGGCTTGCTAAACGAATACGTTGAGCTTCACCGCCTGATAAGGTTTCAGCACTGCGTGATAAGTTTAGGTAGTTCAAACCGACGTTAACTAAGAATTGCAGGCGGTCGTTGATTTCCTTCATCACTTTTTCAGCGATTTGGGCTCGTTGACCTTCCAGTTTCAAGGAATGGAAGAACTCCAATGCATCAGCAATGCTGAGTTCAACAATCTCAGGTAGTGTCGTATCAGCAATAAACACGTTACGTGCTTCGAGGCGTAGACGAGTACCGCCACAGCTTGAACAAGATTTAGTGGAGATGTATTTTGCAAGCTCTTCACGGACAGAGTTGGATTCTGTATCACGATAGCGACGTTCTAGGGTATTCAGAATACCTTCGAATGGATGGCGTTTAACGCGAATATCGCCACGATCGTTGATGTATTTAAACTCAATCTCAGTACGACCTGAGCCCTTTAGAATGACATCTTGCGTTTTCTTTGGCAGAGAATTAAAAGGGGCATGGAGGTCAAAACCATAATGATCGGCCAATGAGGTGAGCATTTGGAAGTAGTAGTAGTTCTTTTGATCCCAACCGCGAATCGCACCTTGTGCCAAGCTTAATGAATCATCTTGAATGACTCGGCTTGGATCGAAGTATTGTTGAACACCCAAGCCATCACAAGTGCCACATGCACCAGCAGGATTGTTGAATGAGAAAAGTCGCGGCTCTAACTCTTGCATGCTGTAACCACATTGTGGACAAGCGAAGTTGGCGGAGAAAATAATCTCTTCACCGTCGCCATCCATTGGCGCGACAACTGCAATTCCGCCTGATAATTCGAGTGTTGTCTCGAAAGATTCGGCCAAGCGCTGTTGTAAGTCTGGACGAACTTTAAAGCGGTCTACCACAACTTCAATGGTGTGCTTTTTATGTAGTTCAAGGGTTGGAGGATCGGAAAGATCGCAAGTTTCTCCATCAATACGCGCACGAATAAAGCCTTGAGCCGCTAAGTTCTCAAGCGTTTTAACATGCTCCCCTTTACGTTCTTTGACAATAGGCGCCAATAGCATCATTTTGCTGCCTTCCGGCATCTCTAGGACTTTGTCCACCATTTGGCTGATGGTTTGCGCAGCAAGAGGGGCATGGTGCGTTGGACAGCGGGGTTCGCCCACACGAGCATACAATAGACGTAAGTAGTCGTAGACTTCGGTAATTGTACCGACGGTTGAACGCGGGTTATGAGAAGTAGATTTCTGTTCAATAGAAATCGCAGGTGATAACCCTTCAATGTGGTCGACATCGGGTTTTTCCATCAGAGACAAAAACTGACGAGCGTAGGCAGAGAGAGACTCTACGTAGCGTCGTTGGCCTTCTGCATACAATGTATCGAAAGCGAGAGAGGATTTACCGGAGCCACTTAGTCCAGTAATGACAATCAGTTTATCGCGAGGGATTGTAAGATTAATGTCTTTAAGGTTATGGGTTCGGGCACCGCGAACTTCTATTTTATCCATCGTTTTTGCTCTATGTATAACCAAGTGGGGCAAGTATTACATAGTGTGAGAAATGTGCAAAGAAAATTACTGGATAAAAAAACAGTAAAGTAAAAAGCCCAGCGTTGTGCTGGGCTTTCGATACAGTAATTTCGTACTAAGACGATGCTTTATACTGCTTTTTGTGTTGCGTGCTTACCTAGCTCAGAGGTTTTTTCATCTTTTAGATACAGGTTTTCAAAACAATAGTTAGTTGCTTCGATGTAACCTTCAACGCTACCACAGTCAAAGCGTTTGCCCTTGAATTTGTAAGCCAATACACAGCCCGCTTTTGCTTGTTTTAGCAGCGCGTCAGTGATTTGAATTTCACCACCTTTACCTGGTTCAGTGTTTTCAATCAGTTCAAAAATATCGGGAGTCAGGATGTAGCGGCCAATGATAGCAAGGTTGCTAGGTGCCGTGCCTTTCTCTGGTTTTTCTACCATGTCGTCTACGCGGTAGATGTCGTCTTTGATCATTTCACCAGAGATAACGCCGTATTTGTGTGTTTCTTCGGCTGGTACTTCTTGCACTGCAACGATAGAACAGCGGAACTGCTTAAATAGTGCCACCATCTGAGCCAGTACGCCCTCTTGCTCGTTGACACAAAGGTCATCAGCAAGAACAACAGCAAATGGCTCATCGCCTACCAATTCTCGTCCAGTTAGAATCGCGTGGCCCAAGCCTTTCATTTCGCGTTGACGTATATAAGTGAAGTTTGCAGATTCAATGATTTCACGGATATCTACCAACAGCTCTTCTTTGTTGGTACCGCTAATCTGATGTTCCAGTTCGTAGTTCTTATCAAAGTGGTCCATGATCGAGTGCTTGCCACGACCTGTCACAATACACATGCCGTTCATACCAGCTTGGATTGCTTCTTCGACACCGTATTCAATAAGCGGTTTGTTCACGACTGGCATCATCTCTTTTGGCATAGATTTCGTTGCCGGTAGGAAGCGTGTGCCATAGCCTGCAGCAGGGAACAGACATTTTTTTATCATTGGGGGAATATCCTATCTCGTTTTTATCAAGAATCTGCGCATAACTTTAACACGAGAGGTATCAATGAATCATGAATAAAGTAGGAAAAAATGTGAGACTCGGTGCGGAAAAAAGATGAGCGACTCGTCATTTCAGTTATCAGAGCCGCTCACATTGCATCACGACATTAAGTTTTGGTCTGCCCAGGCGATTGCCTGTACTCGGTTCTTTACGGATAGCTTTTTGAATATCTGATACAAGTGCGATTTGATGGTGAATTCACTGACGAATAACTCTTCGGCCATCTGACTGTTCGAGGCGCCAGCTTGTAGGCAACGCAGTACTTGTAGCTCACGAATGGTTAGGTCTACCGTAGCTGGTGCAGTATGAGTATTAATGACATTGCGGTAATAGTGTAAAAGTTGACTGGTTACATTACGCGGCAGCCAGTTTTGACCGTTAACAATGCCTTTTAACCCTTCTCCAATTTGCTCTAACATATCTTCAGAATAAAACACACCTTTTAATTGACCAAATGAAAGAAGTTCATCCGTGGTTAGTCTTTTAGGCACGTTGAAGACAACGGTTTCAAAGTTTTTCCATACAAGAGGCAAGTTTTTGATCGATTGAACAAGTGATTTATGTTCACTGAAGTCTATCAGTAGAATTTTATTACGGTGTTGTGGCTTGGCTTCCATGAGTGCTTCGGTTGAAATCACCGGGATGCTCATATCAATGTACTTTTCGAGTGCCGCCACTTTTTTTTGCGCATTATCTTCCATACTGATCAGAAATAGCTTTCTTGCGTAAGCCGACTTTCTCACGTGTTCCAATCTCCCTGGGTTCAATAGAAGCCATAAACTGGCATTAAAGAGAGGCCATAACCATCGCTTTACTGAATAAATGCGTTCGAATTCAAAGCTTCACGAAACGATGTCTGCAACGCGAATCAAAAATGCTACACACGTAAGTTGAAATACGATTTGGGTTCTAGAGGGTGACTCAATAGATCACAATGGTATTAGACTTTAATCAAAACATTAAAGCGTGCTATTCTAATGCGCTAAAATTTTATATATCCAGAGTGAAACGGAGCACATCATGGCCAGCCGTGGAATTAACAAAGTTATTTTGGTGGGGAATCTAGGTAACGACCCTGAAATTCGTTACATGCCGAATGGCGGTGCAGTAGCAAACATTACTATTGCGACTTCTGATTCATGGCGTGATAAAGCGACTGGCGAACAGCGCGAAAAAACGGAATGGCACCGTGTTGTGTTGTTCGGCAAACTTGCGGAAGTAGCAGGTGAGTACTTGCGTAAAGGCTCTCAAGTCTACATTGAAGGGCAACTGCAAACTCGCAAATGGCAAGATCAAAGTGGTCAAGATCGCTACTCAACTGAAGTCGTTGTTCAAGGCTTCAATGGTGTGATGCAAATGCTTGGCGGTCGTGCTCAAGGTGGCGGCGCACCTATGGGCGGTCAACAGCAGCAACAAGGTGGATGGGGTCAGCCTCAACAGCCAGCTCAGCAGCAGTACAATGCGCCTCAGCAACAGCAACCACAACAACAGGCTCCGCAGCAATCACAGCAGCAGTACAATGAGCCACCAATGGATTTTGACGACGATATCCCGTTCTAAATTCTGCTTATGCTTGAATCGAAAAGGCCGCGAATATCGCGGCCTTTTTTATTGTCGCAATCTAATGATCTCACAGGCTTATCTTGGCAAGGTTAGGCGTAACAATAAAACTTATCAATGAGTGTGATTTTCTTTATGCTCCAGCCTCTCACTATCAGACTAATCCGATTGTTTGATGAACTCTTATCAAGTATAAATATTTCAATAAGGTATATGATGAATAAAAAAGGAATTTGGTATTCATGAGGTATACCCCAACTCTTAAGTTAAGCACACGGCTGGTGGCCTTCGTCACCATGATCGTTATCTGCGCCATGTTTATCTTGTTTGTCGGTGGCACCCTCTCTTTTAAACGTCTTGGGCAGGAATATCTCACCCATTATTTAGAAGGGATCGTAGAGGTGGTCGACAAGGAGATGGAAGATCCTGACGCCGCTTATTCTATGCAGCGCTGGATGCCGAAAATGCTGCAGGCTTCCAATATTGTCGAAATGACGTTGTCGACCAACAACGCCGTTGTTTATCGCTTCAAAGATACTTCTCATCAAATGGAAGCGTCAGTCTTGTTTGAGGCTGAGTACCAGTTGACTCACAATCAAGATTACACGATTCACTTTAAAGCAATTCCCCCTTACTTAGGTTACAGCTACTCAATGCAGGCGCTTTGGTCGATCACGCTTGCCGTTATATTGATCATCTTCTGCTTAATGCGCGGCGTGGCATGGCTTAAGGAACAATTAGAAGGCTCCGAAATGCTCGAAGAGCGAGGCAGAATGATCCTGGCTGGTAGGGTGGAGCAGTATGCCAAAGGTGACAAAAAAGAATGGCCTTACACCGCCAGTGAAGCGCTCGATGTATTAATCGAAGAGTTACAAGATGCGCGTCAAGAGCGAAGCCGATTTGATACCTTTATTCGAACTCAAACCTTCCTTGATAAGCTAACCGGTACCGCTAACCGAGTGTTATTTGATAGCAAGTTGGAATCGGCGTTACTAGAAAGTGGGGCTCGCGGCGCCGTGTTGCTAGTTCGTATTCAAGACTGGAAACTGGTTGAAGAAGAGCAAGATAAGCAAATTACGGATGAGTTTATTGTTGAAGTTGGGAGTTTATTGTCCAATTTAGTTCAACGATACCCAGATGTTGTATTTTCCCGTTATTACGATGCTGATTTTGCGCTTTTTCTACCGCACCAAAGTGCGAAAGATGTGGCTAACCTCGCCTCGCAATGCATTCGCCAGTTAGAAAAGTTAATGCCGCCAGAGCCACTTGATCCAGACAACTGGTGCCATATTGGCATCACCACTTATAAAGAAGGTGAGCGACACAGCCAAATCATTGATGAAGCCGAGACTGCTTTGCGTAGTGCGCAACTACAAAATAACAATAATTGGAGTCGCTTCAAAAAATGGAACCACGATGAAGAAGCTCGCGGAAGTGTGAGGTGGAGAACGTTATTTGACACAGCACTTACACCTGAAAGTGTGATACTCTACGCACAATCTGTGCACCCAATAAGTGACGCGACGCATAAAAAATCATTATATGAAGAGTTAACATGTCGGATTCGCGATCCTGAGAATGGGATTGTTAAAGCGTCTCGGTTCATTTCTGCGATCAGACAGGTTGGTTATGAAGCGCAAATGGATAAGTCGGTTATTAATAAATTCTTAAGAGAGTTTAAGGATAATTTTGATAACTCAAGATCGTATGCGCTCAATTTGAATGTAACGCCATTTTCTAACCGAGAGTACTTTAAATGGTTTCGTGATGAACTCTTACAGTTGTCACGTGAGCAGAGAAAGTGTCTCAGTTTTGAGTTTGTTGAAGCACAATTTGTAAGACACTTAGACTTTATGCGACCAGTCGCTAAAATGCTGGCCGGTTTAGGGTGCCACTTAATGGTTGGGCAGGCTGGGCGTACCATCGTCAGCACTCACTATTTAAAAGAAGTGGACATTCGTTACCTTAAACTTCATCGCAGTTTAGTAGCAAAAATCGACCAACGACATGAAAACCAGCTATTTGTCCGCAGTATGCTAGGTGCGGCGGCAAACAGTAAAACTAAAATTATAGCAGTGGGAATTGAGAATCAGAACGAGCTCAACACATTAATTGAGCTCGGGGTTTATGGTGGGCAAGGGCGTTACTTTTCTGCGGAGCAGCAGTTTCTTCCTCGTCCCCAAGCGTTGCCGAATTCTCAATCAGAATCCCAAGTTAAATTGGGAAGACGAAATCGCTGGCGGAAAAAATAAAGATAATAATCATGGATTTCAAAGCACTATTCGACAAGCTTAAGCGATCATCTAGTGGTGATCGCTCCTGCTTTTTGGTTATTCAGCCAGACGCCGTTTATTTATCATCTTCAATCAAAAGTAGTCGTCCATACCAATTTGATATTTCTGAGTCCAATTGGGAAAAAGCCGTTGAGCAAGCATTGAGCGTTGCAGCGAGTGCGTATGATTCATTAACGGTTATTCTTTCTCATAACTATTACCAGATGTACCAAATCGACAAACCGGTCATGCCGCGTCAAGAATGGCCAGCCGCATTACCGTTTTTGTTGAAAGAACTGATCTCTGAGCGTGCTATCGACATTATTGCCGATGCGGTCGAGTTACCGAATTCAACCAAAGTGCAAGCATACGTCTTATCGCGAAAAATATTGGATAAGATTGTGTTACTGGCCAGTCGAGCCCAGTTACCATTAGAAGCCATTCTTCCTGAAGACGATATTTGGGGAGAGACTGCTGGTGAACTAGGAAACTTCCTATTATTACAACGCAGTGTGCGTGGTCATTTCCGTATAAGCGCTTTTGTCGAAAATACTATTGCGTTCCACCGCTCTATTCGCAGTGTGACGCCACCGTTAACGGGGGTTCCGTCTAGCGATTTACAGATGGACAGTCTGTCGTTAGAACTGCAACGTTCGATTGATTATCTTTCATCTCAGTTACGCCACGTGCAATTACATCAATTGAAAGTGTGCTGCGATGAAGAGGATGAGAGCGAGCTTGTTCAGGCTCTGAACTACCGTTTAAGTACTAAGGTTTCACCGTTATTACCACCAGAACATGAGCTATCAGGACATGTTTTGGCTGACACTGCGGCTACTTCAAATACTCGACGCGTCAACTTATATCCCGATTACTTAAAGCCGAAAAAAGAGCTCCTGACGCTAAAAAATATCGCGTTATCTTGGGGCGTTGCGGCGGCTGCAATTCTATTTTCTTACGGTTATGTGACTTGGCAGAGCAGCGGTTTGGAAGATGAGATTGCTATTGTAAAAAGTAAAGGCGATATCATGAAGTCAGAGCTTGAACGTTATCAAGTCAAGCTACGTAAGCATCAACCTGACAATAATAAGCTGGCAGCTAAAGCCCGCTTAGAGCGTGAAGTCAAGGCGAAGCGAGACTCGCTTAAAGCTGTCGGGAAATACGATGACTCGCAACGCACGGGTTACTCTGGCGTGATGCAATCATTAGCGAAGCTAGGAAACCAAGAAATTTCTTTGTCCGAAATTCGAATCAATACCTATACCTTAGACCTGAAGGGACTAGCGAAAAAACCGAGCTCAGTGCCAAATTGGGTCAGCCAATTTAAAAATGAAATTAGCTTGGTTGGCCGAACGTTTGACGACGTCAAAATAGGTCGAAATGATAAGGATATTGTGACGTTTGAACTAAAAACGCGCGAGGATAAAGAGAAATGAACGAATTCTGGCTCTCATTAGAAGGGCGCTTTGGCGAAATGAGTACGCGTGAAAAAGTGCTCACCGCATTGTGCGGTTTAGTTGTCGTGATCATGTTGCTCTTTACGCTGGTATTGGAGCCAAAGCTTAACGAGATCATCAGTAATGAGAGGCAACTAAGTAATTTAAAGCAAGCCAATCAAAAGATTGAAATCGATACGCTACGTATTCAGGCGCAACTTAAGAAAGATCCAAATGCTGAGATTGATCGCGCGATATCTAATCTGTTAGCTGAGAGTCAGCATCTTTCGATGCAATTAGCGGAGATCATCGAGCATCTTATTACACCTTCGCAAATGGCTGAGCTGCTTGAAAATGTGTTGGAGCAGCAAAGTGGCATTCACCTTTTGTCTCTGCAAACCTTGCCATCTGAGCCAATAACGGAAGATAAAGAAGCATCGCAATACTCTGGTTACTACGTGCATCCTGTTCGTATGGAACTGACTGGTGACTATTTTTCTATTGCTAATTATCTGAATAAATTGGAGAGCCTTCCTGCGAGTTATTACTGGCGCAGCTTTAGTTATAAAGTCGAAGAGTACCCGAAAGCGAAGCTTGTGTTAGAAGTCTACACACTAGGATCTAGAGAGGAGTTTATTGGTGGTTAACAAACTCATCATCTCATTGCTTGTTATGGCAGCGGCAGGAACCGCTTGGGCAAACCAGGACCCAACGGCCCCACTTGGTTGGGAAAAGCCAGCGGTTGAAACGTCAGCGAAACCAAAAGTTAAACGGTACCGACTGCCTAAGCTCAACAGTATTGTGTGTAAGCCAAGTACTGATTGTATCGCGATTATGGATAACAAACTTGTCGAAAAAGGCGAGCTATTTAAGGGTTATCGCGTCGCGAGCATTAATAGTGAATTTGTAACTTTAAAGCGTGGTAACCGTCAGTGGGACCTAGAGCTTTTTGATTTAAACGTAAAACAATAATAACCAGAGCCCGATCAGATATGCGCAAATTAGTTGTAGGAATAACGATTGCTTCTTTAATGGGATGTTCAATGGGTCATCGGAATCCAGTGGAAGTTAAAGAAGCGCTCAATGAATCGATCAATCAAGCGAACAGCCGCACATTGGAAGAAATCCCTTCTTCTGTTGAGGCAGACTTAATGCCAAATTTAGACTCGAACGTTGCATCAGAGCAAGGCACCTCGAAGCGTTTTCGTATTCAGGCGAATGCGGTCGATGCAAGAAGCTTTTTCGCCTCATTAGTGAAAGGCACTGAGTACAGCGTGGCGATTCACCCATCGGTACAAGGTAATATCACCGTCAACTTGTCAGATGTGACATTGGATGAAGTTCTGAATGTCGTACAGAATATGTATGGCTATGACGTGGTGAAGTCTGGCAAAGTTATTCAAATCTACCCAGCAGGTATGCGTACTGTGACCATTCCAGTCGATTACCTGCAGTTCAAGCGTTCTGGTCGCTCATTAACCAGCATTGTTACGGGCTCTGTAACCTCGGCTGGTACGTCTAATTCTGGTGGTAGCTCAGACAGTTCTGACTCGTCAGACTCTAACAATGGAAACAACAACGATAGCTCGACCACATCTACGGGTGGTACACGCATTGAAACCATCACTGAGAGTGACTTCTGGCCTATGCTGCAGCAAGCTGTTGCGAATCTAATTGGTTCAGGCAAAGGGCAAAGTGTGGTTGTAACGCCACAAGCGGGAGTTATTACGGTTCGAGCATTTCCAGATGATATTCGCGAAGTACGCGAGTTCTTAGGTGTATCGCAGGAGCGCATGCAGCGCCAGGTCATTCTTGAAGCTAAAATCCTAGAAGTGACGTTGAATGATGGCTACCAACAAGGCATCAACTGGTCAAACTTATCGGCGTCAATTGGTAACTCGGGTAATATCGTAGTCAACCGCCCTGCGTCGACATTACCACCATTGGATGCGATTGGCACGCTATTGGGCGGTCAAACTAACGTGACTATTTCGGATGGTAACTTCAATGCCGTGTTGAGCTTCATGTCTACGCAAGGTGACTTGAACGTCCTTTCGAGCCCTCGTATTACCGCTGCCAACAACCAAAAATCTGTCATCAAAGTGGGTACCGATGAGTACTTTGTTACCGAGCTATCGAGCAATGCAGGCAACGGTGAAAACTCAAATGCAGTTCCTGAAGTGGAACTGACGCCATTCTTCTCGGGTATTTCCCTCGATGTGACTCCGCAAATTGATAACAAAGGCAATGTGTTCCTGCATGTTCACCCCGCAGTTATTGAAGTCACGGAAGAAGTGAAGCAATTGAACTTGGGCGGAGATTTCCAAAACATCCAACTGCCATTAGCGAAAAGCTCTATTCGTGAATCAGACTCGGTTATTCGTGCTAAAGATGGCGATGTTGTGGTTATCGGCGGGTTGATGAAACAGCAAAATCGTGAGCTTGTTTCTAAAGTCCCATTTTTGGGCGATGTACCAGCACTGGGGCATTTGTTCCGCAACGTGAATAACGTAACTGAGAAAACAGAATTGGTCATCTTGCTAAAACCGACCGTAGTTGGCGTGAACTCTTGGCAGAAAGAGCTAGAGCGCTCTCGTGATCTGCTGCAAGAGTGGTTCCCAGATGCGCAATAAGCGCTGGGAAAGGTTCTGTTTTTCAATAGGTTTGTGATTCGAGTATGTACTTGTCACACTTTGGGTTCCGAGTTCAGCCTTTTTCGTTAACCCCAAATACAGAAATGTTCTTGGGGTTAGTCCCTCACTATGAGGCGATCCAAACCATCCTAGCTGCCGTGCAAATGGGAGAAGGGGTGATTAAGGTGACGGGAGAAGTCGGCACTGGAAAAACCATGGTATGCCGTAAGCTGATCGAGCAGATTGAATCTGAAGTTGAGCTTATTTACTTACCCAATCCAGTGTTGAATGGGGAGCAGTTGCAGTTTGCTGTCGCCAGAGAGTTGGGTATCGAGAACGATGATCCGCTGCGTATCGTTTCCCTCATTCAAGAGCACTTGATTCAAGTACATGCCTTGGGAAAGAAAACCGTCTTGATCGTTGATGAAGCGCAAGCTCTTTCCCCACAAGCTTTAGAAACATTGCGTCTATTTGGCAATCTAGAAACGGAACAAGATAAGCTCATTCAATTGGTGTTATTCGGACAACCTGAGTTGGATGAAAGATTAGCTAACCATGAGCTAAGGCAATTTCGTCAACGCATTACGTTTAGTTGCCAGTTACGTCCTCTCTCTATCGATGAAGGCGTGGCTTACATCAATAATCGTTTAGATAAAGCAGGCAATGGGGCGCACATTTTTTCTATTGAACAGAAAAAAGCGATTTGGCGTTCATCCATGGGGATTCCGCGCTTGATAAACCAAATTAGCCACAAGTCGTTGCTTGCTGCATTTAATGATCGTTGCACACTATTAAAAAATCATCACGTTTACGCCGCTATGCACGATACGTTTGATGCCCGTAAACCTAAGTTTAAAACACCCGTATTTTGGGGATGGAGTCAACCTTGAGTGCCATCAATAAAGCATTATCAGAACTTGCTGAAAAAACATCGCCGTCAGAGCTTACTCGTGCGGAGATTCCAAGTGTCTCACGCAGTAAACCTTGGCTTTGGCTTGTCGCCGGTTTTTCGTTAAGCCTTGCGGTCGGAAGCTGGGCGGTTTCTCGCGGTCCTGTCCCTTCAGGCGAGCTATCACAATTTCAAACCGATGCTATGCCATTGTCGTCTGTGAATGTCTCACCAATTGTTTCATCGGAGCGCACTCACTCGCCAACGAGTAAAATGACGCCCGATACAACTCAAGTGGTTTACACTAAACCAGCCACACAGCCGGTCGCGCAACAGCCTCACATGCAAGAGACTGATAGGTTCACGCCAAAATCTGAGATAAATATCGCCTCTGATGATTCAGTTTTACTCGCGCAGTTAGCAACGATGCCGAGCGAGGAACAATACGATCACGTAACCCACACGACAGCAGAAAACAGTTCAATGAGTATTGAGCAGGTTGAGCTTACACATCGTCAGCTTTCCCTTAAGGCTGTTAGTCGAGCGGAAAAGGCACTCGATGCTAACGATATGCAAACAGCGTTATCGGCTTATGCCGAGGCGTTGCGTTATGAGCCAATGAATGCAGACACGCGTCAAAAGTTATCAGCGTTGTACTTTGGTAAAGGTGACACGCGTAAAGCATATGAGATTATTCAAGAAGGCATCAACCTAGATACGAACAACCAAGTACTCCGCTTGGCCTTGTCTAAGTTGTTAGTGAAAGCTAATCAACCTGAAGCGGCGCTGAGCCCGCTTGTTCATTTGCCTCCAGTACCAAGTCGAGATTACTTGGCGATGCGTGCGGCATTGGCACAAAAACACAAGCAAAATGACATTGCGCTTGAGAGCTATCAACTCCTCACTCAGCGTGAACCGGAAAACGCGCGCTGGTGGTTAGGTTTGGCTATTCAACAAGAGCGTGCTCTGGCTTTTACTACCGCGATCAACTCTTACAACCAAGCTCTGGGTAAAGTTGGCATTTCGAATCAATCGCAAGCATTTATCCGTGACCGTTTGAGCATCTTGAAAGAGTTGGAGAGCGCACAATGAAAATTCAGTTGAGAAAACGCTTGGGCGATCTTCTGGTAGAGGAAGGTATCGTCTCTGAAGAACAAATCCAGCAAGCACTAAACGCACAACGCAGTACCGGGCAGAAGCTAGGGGATGCGTTAATTGACCTTGGTTTTATTACCGAAAAGCAGATGTTGGACTTCTTGTCTCAGCAGCTTGGCTTGCCACTGATCGATCTTGGTCGTGCGCCTGTGGATGCCGAAGCCGTGCAGATTCTACCTGAGGTACACGCACGTCGCTTACGTGCGATGGTCGTTGCTCGAAATGGTGACACACTGCGCGTTGCTATGAGTGACCCTGCGGACTTGTTCATCCAAGAATCATTGATGAACTTGTTGGGCCAATACAACCTTGAGTTCATTGTGGCTTCAGAGCGTCAGCTCATTTCAAGCTTTGACCGCTATTACCGCCGTACTAAAGAAATAGCCTCCTTTGCTGAGCAGCTGCATGAAGAGCATAAAGATGTACAAAGCTTTGATTACGGTATTGATGAAGCCGATAGTGAAGAGGTTACCGTTGTAAAGCTGGTTAATTCCATGTTTGAAGATGCGGTACAGGTTGGAGCTTCGGATATTCATATTGAGCCAGACGATCAAGTATTGCGTTTGCGCCAGCGTATTGATGGCGTATTGCATGAAACGCTCTTAAATGAAGTGAATATTGCATCGGCTTTGGTTCTTCGACTGAAGTTGATGGCACACCTAGATATTTCTGAAAAGCGCTTGCCACAAGATGGCCGATTCAATATCAAAGTTCGTGGCCAATCAATTGATATTCGTATGTCGACGTTACCAACGCAGTACGGAGAATCTGTAGTAATGCGTCTGCTTAACCAGTCCGCTGGTTTGCGTCCGTTAGAAGAGTCGGGCTTGCCGCCAGACTTGCTTGCTCGCTTACGTCGACAGTTGGCGCGTCCGCATGGCATGATTTTGGTTACCGGGCCGACAGGTTCCGGTAAAACCACCACGCTTTACGGTGCATTGAGTGAGCTCAACGAACCTGGGAAAAAGATCATTACAGCAGAGGACCCGGTTGAATATCGTCTGCCTCGCATCACTCAGGTACAGGTTAACAGTAAGATCGATCTAACTTTCTCGCGTGTCCTTAGAACCTTTTTACGTCAAGACCCAGACATAATTCTTGTTGGTGAGATGCGTGACCAAGAGACGGTAGAAATTGGTCTGCGAGCTGCACTAACGGGTCACTTAGTATTGAGTACTCTCCACACCAACGATGCTGTCGACAGTGCGTTACGTATGATCGATATGGGAGCGCCGGGTTACTTGGTTGCTAGTGCAGTCAGAGCCGTGGTGGCGCAGCGTCTTGTGCGCCGAGTTTGCCCAGATTGTAAAACAGAAGACCACTTAGATGAGTCTCGCCAGCAGTGGTTAGCTGGGCGTTTCCCAAATCAAGTTAGCACCATTTTTTATAAAGGCGCAGGTTGCCAAAACTGTAACTTGACTGGTTATCGAGGCCGAATCGGTGTGTTTGAAATGCTCGAACTTGAGCAAGAGATGATGGATAAATTGCGCGCCAATGATGCGGTTGGCTTTGCGCAAGCCGCGCGCCGCTCAGAAAACTATAAGCCACTGCTTGCTTCTGCAATGGAACTGGCGCTACAAGGCACCGTCAGTTTGGATGAAGTGATGACCCTAGGTGAGGGTGATGCTTCTGGTAAGACTGATCCCATTTTCATATAGGTAAGTGAATGCCAACTTTTCGTTATCAAGGCCGCACGCTAGACGGCTCATCCACTAACGGCAAAATCGAAGCAGTGAACTCAGAAGCTGCGGCGGAAGCTTTGATGAATAAAGGGGTCATCCCGCTCAATGTACGTTTAGAGAAAGAGTCGGCAAAAAGCCAAGTGAGCTTATCTAAGCTGTTTGTGCCTGCTATTCCGTTGGAAGTAATTATTCTTTTCTCTCGCCAGTTGTTTAGTTTGACTAAAGCTGGCGTACCTTTGCTGCGCTCTATGCGTGGCTTGTTGCAAAATTGCGAAAACAAACAGCTCAAAGAGGCGCTAGAAGATGTCGTTTCTGAACTGAGTAATGGCCGAGGTTTGTCTTCTGCGATGCAGCAACACAGTAAAGTATTCAGCCCACTGTTCGTTTCTATGATCAACGTCGGTGAGAATACGGGTCGGCTTGACCAAGCGCTATTGCAACTGGCGAATTACTACGAACAGGAACTTGAGACTCGCAAACGCATTAAAGCGGCGATGCGTTATCCGACGTTTGTCATTATCTTTATCACCATCGCCATGTTTGTATTGAATATCTTGGTGATCCCTGAGTTTGCATCGATGTTCACGCGCTTTGGGGTTGAGCTACCATTGCCGACGCGTATTTTGATCGCGACTTCTAATTTCTTTGTTAATTATTGGGTGTTGCTGGTTGTGGCAATGATTGGAGCGTTTACGGTGTTCAGAGCGTGGGTGGCGACGGCTGATGGTCGGGAGAAGTTCGATAAGTTTCGGCTTCGGCTGCCAATTGTAGGCGATATCGTTAATCGTGCGCAGCTTTCTCGTTTTGCCAGAACCTTTTCGTTGATGCTGAAATCAGGGGTGCCACTTAACCAGTCTTTGGCTTTGGCCGGGGAAGCCTTAGGGAACCGTTTTTTAGAAAACCGAATTCTTGAGATGAAGTCCGCGATTGAAGCGGGTAGCACCATTTCAGTGACGGCCATCAACAGCAAAATATTCACCCCATTGGTGATTCAGATGATTGCAGTAGGGGAAGAAACTGGTCGTATTGATGAGTTGCTGCTGGAAGTGTCGGATTTTTACGATCGAGAAGTTGATTACGATCTAAAAACACTGACCGCAAGAATAGAACCATTACTTTTGGTGATTGTCGCAGGCATGGTCATGGTGCTGGCATTGGGTATCTTCCTACCAATGTGGGGAATGCTCGACATTATCAAAGGCGGCTAATGCGTGGTTGAAAATCAAAGCCGAGCAACGCTTATTGTGTTTGGGGTTATTGCTACGATTATGGCGGTGGGTTTGGCGGTCAAATTACGTCCTGTGACCGAGCAAGCACAAGTAACTGGAGCGAAGTTAGCGAGAGTTTGGATGCAAGATAGTGTTCAGCGTTATCGTCAAGCTTGGCTAGTACAAGGCGAGCCAGAACATATGCTGATGGATGGCTTAAACCTTACTATGACTGAGGGCGGGTTAGTGTCTCCCTTTACTCAGCAAGGTGTATTAGATTGTGGTTATTGGCTAGCGGTGCATTACCCCCAACGTAAAATAATGACCAACAAGTTAATAGATATCAGTGGAGCCATCAAAACTGATCGTTATGTCTGTCAATACACTTATGAAAATGGTCAGTCGATTGTAGTTATTTCAACAGCTAATCAACTGAAAATAGACGTCGAAATGTCGGCGGAGTGAATTTTTTGACACCTAATCACTATAATTGGTATTGAAAGTCGGTATAATGCAATCATTACCATAAGTAAGAAGCTGTAATAGAGGGTAAACAATAATGTGTTTTTCTCATTGCAGCATGAACTGAATAATGGCGAATCGTCATTCTGCTCAAGCGGTAGATACAGTATCCACTTCACGGTCAGTTTTAGTGAACGTTGCTGCCCCAAACCGTT
>NZ_JAWPOL010000438.1:0-1016 GCF_033391095.1 Vibrio sp. Vb0667
ACGTAAGATCTTTTCGCAACGACTTTGAGGCATAAAAGCAAGCATCACTTTAGATGAGGCGCCACGAAGCAGGGGTTGACTTTGACCCTGGACGAAGCTGCATCGTAGCGCCTGCATACTTTCTTTTTGTCTGACACAAAGCGCTCGATAACCCGATGGCACCATGTACGCCGCCATTTCCCCCGTTTGCTGCACCAAGCGCGCCAAGATGGTTTCAACCATATCAAGGCCGTGCTGAGCGGTTTCATAGCTGTGCATCAACAGTAAGGCTGCTGGTCCAACAACAAACGTCTTGTCGTGCACACTTTCTTCAATCAAGTTCCATTCTTTCAGCAGTTTTAGATGTCGATACAAACTGCTTAATGGAACGTTCAATTGTTCGCTGAGTGTTTTCGCAGAGACTGGGAATTGGCTTACCGCAACTTGCATTAATAATTGCAGTGCCTTTTCGTTTACCTGATTAGCGTTGGCTTTGTTTAATGTCATGAGAGAGTTGTAACGTGTTAAAAGATATAGGACAAATATAATTCTTAATCACTGAGAAAAGAAAAATAATTTTTATGAGTAATTCTCACTTAGTGAGAAAATGGCAGTGAGCGGTTAAATATTAAAGAAAACTTGAAAAGTGGATGTCTCACCTTTGAGTCTCGTGCCACTAAACTGGAACTTAAACAATTAAGATTTTGTTTTATTTGCGAGAGTAGGAGGTGTCTCGCATACTCAATAAATCTAATGAATAATATTGTAAACGTGAGTTGCTGGTGGGTATCGTTTTCTCGATACCATCTGAGTCAATCGGTTTATAAAAGGTCGCTTTTATATGCTGAATAAAATGCTTCTTAAGAAAGCTGCTATCTTTTTTCTGCCACTTCCTTTGGTATTTGCGGAGGTTTTGTATTTGGCACACGAGAGTGTGCAAAGTAACCTCGATCACTTGCTCGAAAAGAACATACAAATCGCGGATGAAATTCTCTTTCAAATTGAGACTGAAAACCGAACTGCGCTTATTCATCCAG
>NZ_JAWPOL010000439.1:0-1016 GCF_033391095.1 Vibrio sp. Vb0667
TTACGTCAATTGCATTCGCGTATTACGGCTTCGCGCCCACTTAGCTTCTACGCATACAGTGTTGGAGTTGTGCAAGGGGCTGATTTGGCAGCCAGTCACTATGAGCGTTTTCTACAGATAAAATCTTGGGGACCGCCAATGTGTCAAGAGACCAAGCGAGTCGACAGTTTGGCAGACGTAAAAACTTATTATCAAGACATTCTGCAGCGTCGTGATGCATTACCTTACGAAATTGACGGAGTCGTGATCAAAATTGACGATATTGCCGTTCAAGAGCGCCTGGGTTTTGTTGCTCGCGCTCCACGTTGGGCGATCGCATACAAATTCCCGGCTCAAGAAGAAATCACAACATTGAATGAAGTTGAGTTCCAAGTTGGCCGAACGGGAGCGATCACTCCGGTTGCTAAGTTAGAGCCCGTGTTTGTTGGTGGCGTGACGGTGAGTAACGCAACGCTGCATAATGCGGATGAAATTGAGCGCCTTCAAGTAAAGATTGGTGATCAGGTCGTGATTCGTCGTGCTGGCGATGTGATTCCTCAAGTGGTTTCTGTCATCAAAGAGCGTCGACCAGAAACGGCGCGAGATATTATTTTCCCAACTCAGTGTCCTGTTTGTGGTTCGCACGTAGAGCGTATCGAAGGGGAGGCGGTGACTCGATGTACTGGCGGTTTGGTCTGTCAAGCTCAACGTAAGCAAGCGCTCAAGCACTTCGTCTCACGTAAAGCGTTGGATGTTGATGGTTTAGGTGACAAAGTTATCGAGCAATTGGTCGATCGTGAAATGGTAGAAACCCCTGCCGATCTGTTCAAGCTTTCGGCTGGCGTGTTAACCGTATTGGATCGCATGGGGCCAAAATCTGCTCAAAACATTGTTAATGCATTAGAAAAATCGAAGTTAACAACCTTGCCACGTTTCTTATACTCGTTAGGTATTCGAGAAGTGGGCGAGGCAACGGCGGCAAACCTAGCTCAACACTTTAAATCACTGGAAGCGATTCAAGCTGCAACGGAAGAACA
>NZ_JAWPOL010000440.1:0-1016 GCF_033391095.1 Vibrio sp. Vb0667
CATACCGGCTTCTCCAAGCACTTGTTTAACTGAGGCGACCGATTGAGCCGTTGAGTTAAATGGGTCGGTAATTTCTTCGAGTTCAAGCTGTGATATCGATTCAGAATCGACCGGTTTACCGTCATTTGCAGAAGACACATTGCGCGCCGAATCGAAGGCCACTTCGCGCATTGAAGGGCTCAACTGCTGAATCAGCATATTAGCGATGCCAGAGCTTTGCTTTTTCGCCAACTCCATCGCCAACTGGCCATCGTACATGTCGCGAAAAACGCCTTGTTGTTTGCTTGAAAATGGGCTGTCTTTGTCCGCTAACACGTCGCTGCTACTGCGCATTTGACGCAGCACCAGTTGTAAGAACATAGCTTCAAACTGACCCGCCACCATTTCGAGCGCGCCTTCTTGATCACGACTGTGCTTGATGTTCGCCAACGCACTGTTGTCGTGATAAAGCATTGAGTTCAATTGAGCTTGATCGCTGCTACCGTCTAGTTTCATCGTTCACTCCTTAAATCACGACCAGTTCAGCATTCAACGCGCCCGCTTCATTTAGTGCCTGAAGAATAGACATCAAATCGGTTGGGGTTGCGCCTAAGCTGTTGACCGCATCGACAATGGTATTGAGCTCTGTGCCCGGAGGCCAAATCACCATTTGAGCGAGCTCTTCGTTTACATCAATATCCGTTTGATTCACGACTTTTGTCTCACCATCAGCAAACGCATTCGGTTGACTGACTTTTTCTGATTCTGAAATTCGCACCGTCAAGTTGCCGTGGCTTACTGCCGCTTCGCCAACTTTGACATTCTTGCCAATCACCACAGTGCCAGTACGGGAGTTGAAGACGATACGTGCAGGCTTACGACCTTCTACGACGCTCATCTCTTCCAGCATCGACATCATGATCACGCGTTGTTGCGTGTCTTTCGGCGCTCGCATATCCACGCGTGCTTTGTTGATGGCAACAGCCACGTTCGGACCAAACGTATTATTGATCTCACGTGCGATGTTTTTTGCAGTG
>NZ_JAWPOL010000441.1:0-1015 GCF_033391095.1 Vibrio sp. Vb0667
ATCGAGAAAACCGTTAAAACGCTATTTGTTAAAGCGTCTGACGAAATCGATGCACCAATCATTGCGTTGATCGTTCGTGGTGACCACGAGCTAAACGAAGTGAAAGCAGAAAACCTACCTCAAGTGGCTTCTCCACTAGAGATGGCATCAGAAGAAGAAATTCGTGAACTGATCGGTGCTGGCCCTGGTTCTCTTGGCCCTGTAGGCCTTGAACTGCCATTCATCGTTGACCGCAGCGTAGCAGTCATGAGCGACTTTGGCGCTGGCGCAAACATCGACGGTAAACACTACTTCGGTATTAACTGGGGTCGTGACGTTGAACTGGGTCAAGTAGAAGATCTGCGTAACGTAGTGGAAGGTGATCCAAGCCCATGTGGTAAAGGTACGCTAATGCTGAAACGTGGTATCGAAGTTGGTCATATCTTCCAACTTGGTAACGTTTACTCAGAAGCAATGAACTGTAGCGTTCTTGGCCCTGACGGTAAAAACGTAATCCTAGAGATGGGTTGTTACGGCATCGGTGTATCGCGTGTTGTTGCTTCTGCGATTGAACAGAACCACGACAAATACGGCATCATTTGGCCAGACGCAATTGCACCTTTCCAAGTAGCAATCGTGCCAATGAACATGCACAAATCTGAGCGCGTAAAAGAAGCAGCAGAGAAGCTATACGCGGAACTAACTGCTATGGGCATCGAAGTTCTATTTGATGACCGTAAAGAACGTCCAGGTGTAATGTTCTCTGACATCGAGTTGATCGGTATCCCTCACACTATCGTGATTGGCGATCGCAGCATGGATGAAGGTAACTTCGAATACAAAAACCGTCGTACTGGCGAGAAAACTCCAGTAGCGATGGCGGATATTGTTGAGCACGTTAAATCTCAACTTAAATAAACGCCTAAAAGGTTTCGATTAAATAAAAGGGTTGGCTTCGGTCAACCCTTTTCTATTGTCCTCAGAAATGACACTGCCCCTAATTTCTTTACTATTCATTTCGTTAATCTTTGGTTCA